>CANJQZ010000121.1 GCA_947476515.1 Flavobacteriales bacterium | reverse complement strand
TCGATTCGGAATTCAAAAAAGGCTTTTCGTTTAGCTTGTGACTTGGGTGTGAAAAAATATGGCAAACCCAACATAATTCATTTAAATGTAATATATCCATTAGGAATTTGGTGCCTTGCTTTAAAGAGAAAATGGTCGATTCCATTGGTTATTTCGGAACATTCAAGTGGATTTCATCCTGGATTAAATGCTTATTCCTCTTTAATTTTAAAGAGTTGTAAAAGGGTTTTGTTGTCAGCAGATCATATTATGCCGGTATCTCAAGATTTGGCAAATCGCTTATTGGAATTTAATGCACAAGTCAAATGCACCATTGTACCGAATGTGGTCAATGAGGCAATTTTTCATCCTTCATCATCTGTAGAATCCAATAAATTGGTGCATATTTCTACAGCATTTGAGCCGGCTAAAAATATTATTGGAATGCTTCATGCAGTAAATATTTTGGCCTTAAAAAAAATAAATTTCACTTTTCATATCATTAGTGATGGCGATGTTAAAATCCCGCATGAATTGGCCAGAGAATTGGGATTGCTGAACTCAAAGGTGTTTTTTTACCCAACGATGACCACTCAAGAAATAGCAGACTTCATCAGGACTTGTTCGGCTTTAGTGCTGTTTAGTAATTTTGAAAATTTCCCTTGTGTTATTCCTGAGGCCTTTATGTCAGGTATTCCTGTAATCTCAACTCCAGTCAATGGTATTCCTGAATATGTGAATGCTTCTAATGGTGTTTTTATTCCAGTAGGAGATAAGAATGGTTTAGCGGAAGCGATGCTGACTATTATTAATAAAGAAATAGTTTTTCCTCCAAAAGAATTGCAAAACTATGCTCTAGAAAAATTTAGTTATTCATCAGTAGGAGATCAATTCGATTTTATCTATCGCGAATTAGTTGCTATTTAAAGGTGTAGTTTCTTTGAATTAAATAGCTGATAACAACTACAATGAGCGATGCTAAAATATTAGATATCGTTTGATAAAACCCAAAATAAACAATGAATAATTTTAGTAAGGACCAACTGCACACGAAAGAGATTACAGCACTTTGAGAATATCTAAATAACTGTGTTCTTCCTTTGATTTCACTAGAGGTAAACACGACAAATTTGAGTAAGGAAAATCCAATAGTAAATGAAATTATAAAACAAATCGATGCGGACAAAGTGTAGGAACTTAATTTCATTTGATAAAAAGGGATGTTCCATATTTGTTTCTGAAAGAGGAGGTTATTAAAGACAAAAAATAATATCCAGCTCAATATCATATTACTTACTCCACAAACCGCATAGTAGTAGGTAGTAGGATCAAAAAATCGTTTGAATAGTGGATAAAAAATATCCATTAGTCCTATTATTTTTTGAGGGATTCCTTTTTTTGTGGACATGATCTAGTAATTAAATTCAATTTCGTAACCGGTATGTCTTCTAATATTGAGTACTTGGTTGCCATTTAAATAAAGATACTGTCCTCGAATCCCAGTCAATTCACCACTAATTATAGCTGTCTTATCAAAGGTCATGGATTGAACTTTTTCCGGATAATTTTTAACGGGGTATTTTAAGGATAAAATCTCTTCATCTTCTGTAAAGTACTGAGCTAAATCAGATGGAAGTTGTTCGTGTGCCATCCATTTCTCTTCAACTAAATCAATACTTTCATTACCAACATTTTTCAGCATGCTCTGCCAGTTAGTTTTATCCACAAAAAAATCCTTTAAAGCTACCTCAATTACTCCAGCAGTATATCTGTTAGGGGTTTCAGCAATAATTAGTGCAGCATTTGCCCCTTGATCAATCCATCTCGTTGGTATTTGTGTGCTTCGGGTGATACCAACTTTTACACGATCCGTAGCGGCAAGATAAACATAATGTGTTTGGTTGTGATTTCTTTCTTCATAATCTAGATCTCTACCAATGCCTAAATGGGCCTGACAAAGTTCTGGATGTATGATACAAGGACTTGCTTCTGGAGCGGTATTGAAACATGAAAAACAAAATCCTTGCCCGAAAGATTGCTTCGTAATCACTTGACATTTAGAACAAAAAATAGTTCCGGAAAAATTTAAACTGATGATTTTACCGATAAGATCATTTAATAAAATCGTTTCACTTCCATTACTGAGTGTATAGTTGACCTCTTCTAAAAGAGTACTCGATAATTTCTCAAGAACTATTTTCATTCTGAAGGAAGTATATTCATTTTTTCTGCAAAATGAAAACAATAATCGCGTAAATCTTCGGCCATTAAATGTTCTCCTGTAGATTTTTCAAAAGTATCTGCCATGGTTAAAAGTGTTTGGTGAAAAAATTGTTTCATTTCCTCTACCGTCATCTCATTAGTCCAAAGGTCAATTTTCAATGTATTCTTTTCTTTTTTATCCCAAATAGAAAGGAGAAAAGAACTTGCTTCTTGCGTCTCTTTATTACTGTCTTCTGCCAACCAATGAATTTGCAGGGGTAGGTTATTGGCGTTTAATCCGACATTAATTTTTATCTCTGAATTTTTTGTTATCTCTTCGTTCATAATTTTTTATTCTGCTTCATAACCTTGCAAAATCGTATTGTAAGGTAGGTTAATTAATTGTGTTAAACTGATATCATTGTTGTTCATGTATTGACACACCATGGAATAGCCTAAATAAACACCCATTCTGTCTGGACTTTTATCAGGTAGACCAATCGTAAATGGACCTTCGTGTAGTAGGTTAAGTTTAGTTTCTTCATCTGTTTTGAATAGCATTTCTTCTTTCACTAAATATTTCCAAAAGGATTCTTCACTGTTTCGAGCCCATTCTAAATCTTTTTTCGAATACCTTAAAAGTATTTCATCTTCCAATTGCGGCAAACACGCGTGGGTAATAAAAATTAATTTCCCCCATCTAATCATTTCACTTGAATAATTTTCTGTTGTTTCTTCAATGTAGTGTGACATTAACCATGCAAGAACGATATCCCTTGACAAATATTTACGGTCCATTCCTACCTTAATCCATTGGAAAAATTCTTGTGAAGGAAGTTGTTTAATTACTTTTTTATCTTCCCCAAGATATCGCTCTAATCCAATTGCAATATAATTTTCACCACAGTTGATACTTGCCGAGAATAAAGAATTCACATAAGCGATTTTTACTGGCAGGTCTTGATTAGGAAAGTGAAACTTCATTCTTTTAAAGGCATCTTGAATTTCTTTTTCTTTCCGATTTGAACTATTGAAATTTGTTTCAATGGTTTTCTCTAATCTTTGAATATAATTGTCGCGATAAAAATTGGACAAACCTTTTTGAAAGCTAGTGTCAGGATATAATTTAATCCCGAGACAATAAGATAGATTATAAGAAAATAAATCTCCATTATTTTTCATTTGCTCTTCTCTAATAGCGAGGTAATTTGCTCTATCTGCATGAAATAGTATGGAGTCCAAATTAATAAAGGTAAGAGGCAATTCCATTGAGTCAATATTAATCTCATATTTATGCTCCTTACAGGAAATAATGAAACAGGCGAAAAATGATAGAAGAATAACTGTAGTAATTCTCATTGAATTTTTATTAATTTTGTTCAAATTTAATGATAATCATAAGCTCATGAATAAAGCAAGCAAAATTTATCTATTTTCAATATTTTATCTTTTTCTTTTTTCTTCGCAATTAGTTGTTGCACAGGAAGGAAGTAATAAAAAATTACAAGCTGGTTTGACGGGTAATTTTGGATTGAATTTCAACCAGATGGGTGATAATAAAATATTGAATGATGGGGTAGGTACTGATTTATCAGTGGGAATAAGTCTACATTCCTCCTTTAAAAATTCTTCTAATCTTGGATTGTCAACTGGATTAGAATTTGATTTTCAGAAGTTTGGATATAAAGTAGGTACTGATAGTGTTTATTATAGATATACTGATAATACAATTTTGCAAAAAGATGAGACTGGGGGAACGGAATATAGAGTAAGTTCTCGACAATATAATCCAGTATATGTTAGCATTCCATTAATGTTACTTTTTAGAACTGATCCAATTGGAGATTGGAAGTATTTTGGAAAATTTGGTCTTCGAAATAGTTTTCTAATTGCACAAAAAATTAATGATACCGGTGTTGATTTAACAGCTCCTACAGCGGTAAAGGAAAACACCAATATGAAGTCTGTTGGAGAAACCTTTTTTTATAAAGGATCTATTGGGTTTTCTGCTGGGGCAGAATGGAACTTTATAGGTTCCACTAGTTTGGTTTCTGAATTAGGATTCTTTTACGGTTTAACTCCAATGCATTATCGATTTAGTAAAGATAATTATACCCTTTATAGTGGGGCTGATAATTATTTTTATACTAAGGCAAGACAAAATCAATTGATTTTGAAGATCGCTGTTTTATTCTAAAAAGATTTTCCTTTGGATAATATCATTGATTATATTGTAAATTGGCTTAAAAGCTATGCTAATCAAGCTGGTTCAGATGGTTTTGTAATTGGAATTTCAGGAGGAATTGATTCGGCTGTTACTTCAACACTGTGCGCGCGAACAGGCTTAAAAGTTATTGCTTTAAATTTACCCATTAGACAAGCAGAAAATGAGTATCAAAGAGCAGAGGAGCATATTCAATATTTAAAAAATAAATTTTCAAATGTAAGCGCATTGGAGATAAATTTGTCGCATGTTTTCTCTGAATTTGAGAACGCATTACCATACGAAGTTCGAGATAATAAATTGGGTATGGCCAACTCAAGAGCTCGCTTACGCATGACAAGTTTGTATTCTGTTGCCCAAGCCAATAAATGTTTGGTAGTAGGGACGGGAAATAAAATTGAGGATTTTGGAATAGGGTTTTTTACTAAGTATGGTGATGGTGGGGTTGATTTAAGTCCGATTGCGGATCTGAAAAAATCAGAAGTTTGGGAGATTGGAAGAGTATTAGGAGTAAGTCAATCCATTATTGATGCTAAGCCAACAGATGGTTTGTGGGGAGATGATCGCAATGACGAGGATCAAATTGGGGCCACATACCCTGAGCTGGAGTGGGCTATGGATTTCAAAGGAGATGAATCCTCTTTGAGTATTCGTGAACGCGATGTTTTAGTTATTTATCGTGACTTTAATCGCATCAATCAGCATAAAATGAAAGCAATTCCTGTTTGTGTTGTTCCAAGAGGTTGATTTATTAAAAACCTAGGCTTCAGGAGCTAATCTCAATACAATATTATTAATGGATTCATCTAGATGAATTTGACATCCTAAGCGGCTATTTTGCTTTACGAAGAAGGCTTGGTCCAACATATCTAATTCTGCATCACTTTGTTCAGGTAAAATTGTTTCAGATTCTAAGTAACATTGACAAGTAGCACACATAGCCATTCCTCCACATTCTCCTAATACAGGTAAATCATAGGCTTTACACAACTCCATGATGTTCATGTTCATATCAGTTGGTCCAACCAGTTCATGATGATTTCCTTCACGGTCAATTATAGTTACAGTTATTTCATTCATATTAATTATATATTCTTAATAAATTACTTCCATCGAATTGCGTAGCATATTGTCTAAGGCCAAATTGACTCCCGGTAATTGCTGAACCATCGTAAAGTGAAAAAGTGGCGCTGTTGCAGGTGTCCTTGAGTTGCAAAAAATTATTAGTATCTGGAAAGAGTGGTAAAAAACAGGTTCCATCAGCGTCAGCAGGCGAATGTCTATCAAAAGCAACGAACTCATTTAAAGACCTCCGATAAACAATTATGCCTCTCGACCCACCATTAACATATGTCCAACCACCAACACCTTGTAATTGATTGTAACTAGGTAAATTGACATCAATAGTAATATCGAATGGTATGCTAGGTACTGGATTTTGATTGTGCTTTCCACAAGAAGAGCTTAAAATCACGAAACAAAGCAAAGAGAATAATAGATATTTCATAGCGTAAATTTAAGAATAGTTAGAAAAGCTAAACAAGCAAATATTAAAATAATTCTATCTAAGCTATTTTACTTTATAAAAATCAGACTAATTCTAATTAAAAGTAAAAAATATTAAGCTTCTATTCGTATCATTAATCCTTCCCATTCTTGTTCTAAAACCGTCAGTATTTCTTTTTTTGAAGTATAGGCGTCTAAGGCAGGTTGAAATTCGGCATCGCCGTAATTGAATTTACCTAATAATTCGTTTAAAGAGGCTAACTCTTCCTCTGCTTGGGTTATTTTTTTTTCAATCTGTTTAATTTCTTTTTCAAGATT
>CANJQZ010000120.1 GCA_947476515.1 Flavobacteriales bacterium | reverse complement strand
TTTGGATTAATTGGCGCTGTAAGCTCCCTATTGGTGGCGTTGTTCCATTTGTCGGGCTTTGAACCCCAAACAGTTCGTACCATTTTTGATCCCAATCGTACTTTTCCTCTTGGACTAAGTTTTAAAATGGGCTTCGATGCCTTAGGTTTAGTAATGATTCTTTTAACCAATGGAATTGTCTTATTGGTTCTGTTGAGCAATTGGAATAGAGAAATTGCTAAAAATAAGCTGTTTACGGCACTGGTATTCTTAATGCAATTTGGATTGCTTGGAGTCTTTACTGCTCAAGATGGTATATTATTCTATATTTTCTGGGAATTTACCTTACTCCCTATCTTCCTAATCCTTTATTGGTTTGGTGCTAAAGATAACAATCCAACCTTGTTTAAATTCTTCATTTACACGCTAGTAGGTTCTCTTGCAATGCTTGCTGCCTTTATTACTTTAGGATCTTTTTCAAGTTCCTACTCCTATGAAGATTTGCGACAAGTAAGTTTGCCAGCGGGATATGCTTGTTGGATCATGAGTGGGTTCCTCTTGGCCTTTGCTATTAAGATTCCTTTATTTCCGTTTCATACCTGGCAACCTGCTACCTACTCTAGTGCTCCCATGGCGGGAACAATGTTACTTTCAGCACTTATGTTAAAAATGGCGCTCTTTGGAATGATCAAATGGATGCTGCCTTTGACTTCTGAAGGTTTGGAATGTATGCGTTGGCCAGTTATAATTCTTGGAAGTATTGGGATTGTTTATGGTGCCCTGATCGCTATCAAACAAAATGATATTAAGAAAATTTTTGCTTACGCTTCCATTAGCCACTTAGGTTTAATTGCAGCGGGAATTATGCTGTATACTACCAGTGCTATGCAAGGTGCAATGATTCAAATCATCAACCACAGTTTAATTTCTGTTGGACTTTTCTTAGCTGCTGATATACTTGAAAATAGAACGGGAACTAGAAAAATAAATGAACTTGGTGGAATTGCAAAATTGGCTCCACATTATGGGTTTTGGTTTGCAGTAATTGTTTTTGCAGGATTGTCCGTTCCTTTTACAGCAGGATTTATTGGAGAATTTATCTTGATCAAAGAAATGTTCTCTTTCCATATGATTATTGGCATCGTTGCTGCAACTACACTCGTTTTAGGAGCTGTTTACATGTTGCGAGCATATCAAGTGAGTATGTTTGGTGCACCAAAACTAAGCGAATTTCAAGATTTGAAATGGAATGAAACTTTTGTATTTGTCGCATTGACAATTCTTATTCTGGTTATTGGACTGAGTTCCAATTGCATTATAGATTTTTTAGAACCAAGTTTATCTAATTACCAAGTAACTTTAAAATAGCATGGACGCACTGATAGTGATATTTATTACGGGATTGATTTCTTTATTTGTTGGCATGTTAAAAAAGCCCTATTTAACTTTGGGTATTATTGCAAGTGGATTAGTGCTTTCTTTTTGTTTGCAAATGAATTATGGTAATTATACTTCTATATTTAGTAAGTATGACAATCTGTATTTTAATATTACTCAATTGTACTTTAGTGAAATGGCAATTGGTTTTACGCTACTACTTGTCTTGGGTGGATTTCAGTATTTCAAGCAAGATATTGAACATACATCAGATTATTTGTCTCTATTGTTGTTCTCCTTATGTGGTGCCATTTGCTTGATTGGTTTTACGGATTTATTTATGTTTTTCTTGGGATTAGAGATTCTTTCTATTCCGATCTATGTTATGGTAGGGATCAAAAAACAAGATGTTTTATCCGCTGAAGCCTCACTTAAGTATTTCTTTACCGGTTCCTTCGCTACAGCAATTTTACTTTTTGGAATTGCACTTCTTTACGGTGCAACAGCTTCCTTTAATCTGGCAACCATTCAAGAAGCAATTCAATCTGGTTCCTATTCAGAACCCATGTTACTCATTGCGCTACTGTTCATTATGGCAGCCTTTCTATTTAAGGTTGGGGCCGTTCCTTTTCATTTCTGGGGACCTGATGTTTATCAAGGGGCACCTGATATCGTAATGGCGTTTATGGCTACCGTTGTGAAATTAGCCGCTGTGTTTGCTTTCTTGAAATTATATGCTGGAACTTTTCAATTCTTAAGTGAATTCTGGACCGGAGCTTTAAATATCGCAATAATTTTATCTCTCTTTCTAGGATATCTTTCTGCCTTGCGCCAAACGAGTTTCAAACGCATGCTCGCCTATTCAAGTATAAGCAATACTGGATTTGCTCTTTTTGCATTATTAACCACTTCGCCTTCTTCCGCTGGAAGTCTTTGGGTATTTCTTATCGCATATGGATGTGCTACAATAGCTTTAGTTACCATCAGCATGATTATTCACAATGTTGATGATAAAATAGCTGCATTCAAAGGGATTGGGTATAAAAATCCATTTATTGGATTTGTCATGATAATGAGTTTACTGTCTTTGTCGGGAATTCCTCCCTTGTCAGGGTTCTTTGGTAAATTTTTATTACTGAGCAACGCTATCAATGATCATCTTTATTTAGTGATTTTAGCGCTGGTAAGTTCTGCAATTGGTGCTTTCTTGTACTTAAGAATGATCGTGCTCAGTCTTGCAAAGGAAACAGAAAATACAGTTGAAAAGTATCCTATTTCTATTTTGCAATACATCGTTTTAGGTGTTTGTACGGTAGGATTGTTAGGTGGATGGTTGATTATTATTTTATAAGCTTAATTCCCTACTCCTTTTCCAGCAATAAACCCAGTGGTCCAAGCGGCTTGAAAATTGTACCCTCCGGTAATTCCATCTATATCAATTAACTCCCCTGCAAAATGTAATCCAGGAACTATTTTACTTTCCATGGTGCGAATATCGATGTCTTTCAAAGCGATACCTCCCGCAGTTACAAATTCTTCTTTAAAAGTAGTTTTTCCTGAAACCTCGTAACGGTCATTAATTAAGGTATTGATCAATTTATTGATGCTTTTATTGCCCAGATCTTGCCAACGCAACTCCAGACTCAAGGCACATTTATTTACCAAGAAATGCCACAATCGATTGGTTAAAGGAAATGGATTTAAATTACCTAACATTTTTCCGCCTTGATTGGCGATTGTTTTTGATATTAAAGCTTGTACTTCTTGTTCCTTTTGCTCGTCTAACCAATTCACCAAAATGGCAAACTGATATTCTTTATCATGCAATACACGGGCACCCCAGGCGGATAATTGAAGAATTGCAGGTCCACTCATTCCCCAATGGGTAACTAATAATGGACCGCGACCAATTAATTTTGTCCCTTCTACCCTAACCACAGCTTTTTCAACCACATTTCCCATCAAAGTAGCAATCGGATTTCCGGGCATATTAAAAGTGAACAAAGATGGAACGGGATCGATAAGGGTATGTCCCAATTTTTCGAGCCATTCTAGTCCATTGCGTTTGGGTTGACCGCCCGTTGTGATAATAACTTTGTCAAAGGAATAAGATTGGTCTCTCGTTTTAAGAATAAAGTGATCTTTTTCAATTTGAATTTCTTGAACGGCTGCCTGATATTCAATTTTGACATGGAGCCGATGGGCTTCTCTTGTAAAACAATCTATGATTACTTGAGAATCATTGGCAAGTGGAAATACGCAGCCATCTGGATAAACTTTTAAGGCAACACCTCTTTCCTCAAACCAATTGAAAGTATCTTGAACATTAAAGATATCGAAAGCTTTTTTAAGGTAATTTTCCCCTCTTGGATAATGTTTTGAAAGGACAATGGAATCCAATTGATTGTTGGTGACATTACACCTGCCCCCACCGGAGATTTTAACTTTAGCTAAAACTTTAGTGGTTTTTTCTAAAATTATGACTTCATGCATTGGAAAATGTTGCTTAACAGAAAGTGCAGAAAAAAAACCTGCTGCTCCACCACCTATAATTGCAATTTTCATTTTGTAAAAATACTTTAATTGTTATGAGTTCTATTGAAACATGATTATATTTATGGAAACTTATTCTTATGAAAATGAAAATTCAACTTTATTTACTGCCACTTCTGATCTTATTGATAGGCGCATGTGGCTCCAATTCAGAAAAGAAAACAATTTCAAAGGGCAAACCTATAAAGAAAGAAGTAACAAAGGACACTGTTGCTCTTATTCCTCAAAGTGGATTGAAAATTCGATATTCCAAATATCAAGCAGAACGCACCTACACAGCTGAAGTTAGTGAAGAGAATCCGGAAAATGAATATGAAGAATTAGCAACTTTTACTGCGCACAGAAAAGTAAAACTAATAGAAATTGAATTGAATGATAAAACGGTTGAGAATAAAATTAATGCCGCTATTTTCAAAGCCGTAACTGAAAAAAGAATGGGGAGCTACACCCTTCAGAAATATGTAAACGAAGTGAAAAGTTTAGCGTCCATTGAAGAATGTTTCGATGAAGAAACGACTTGTTCACTATATGATTCTACCTTAAATTATATTTCTATTGGAATCAATGAATATGCAATGTATTACGGAGCGGCTCATCCAAGTAGTGGAACACTTGTACTTAATTTTGATCTCAAAACAGGAGCATTAATCTCGCTCAATGATCTTTTTAGTCCAGGAAGTAAAAAAGACCTTAAAAAAATAGTGGAGAAAGCTTTTATTAAAAGCTGGGGTGGTGAAGATTGGGATTTTACTCCGAGAAGTGGTGATTTTAAATTGAGTGAAAATTTTAGTCTTGAAAATGATGGTCTTCATTTTTATTACAATCAGTATGAAATTGGACCCTATGCAATGGGAGCGCCTGAAGTAACTATTGCTTGGAAAGAATTAACGAAATTACTGAAAGAAAACCCATACAAATAATTACTTTTACCCATTAATCACAGCATTTTTATCTCTGTAACAAAATGGGTTCATTAATAAATGGCGTAGGTAGTTATATACCTGAAAAAATAGTTAAAAACAGTGACTTTTTAACGCATCAATTTTACAGTGATTTCAACACTAAAATTGAAGAAGAAACTGCGTCCATTATCAGGAAATTTGAAAAAATAACCGGTATTGCGGAAAGAAGGTATGTCAATGAAAATCAGAATAATGATGAAATTGCTTTAAGTGCAGCTCAAAAAGCCTTAGCAGCATCGAACATCAATAAAGAGGAATTAGATTATCTCATTGTTGCTCATAACTTCGGGAATGTTTCCTTTGGATCCAATAAAACAGACCTACTTCCCAGTATTGCTTCCAGAGTAAAACATGCGCTGGAAATTGAAAATAACAATTGTGTTTCTTACGATTTAATTTTTGGTTGTCCAGGATGGGTAGAAGCCCTAATTCATGCACATCTTTTTATTAAAAGTGGTGCCGCTAAACATTGTTTAGTGATCGGTTCTGAAACACTTTCAAGAGTAGTGGATAACGATGATCGCGATGCTATGATTTTTTCTGATGGTGCAGGCGCTTGTGTTTTGAGTGCTAGCGATGATGATTCAAAAGGAATTTTAGCCCATGCAACCCAATCCTTTACAAAAGAGGAATCTCACTATTTGTACAATGATAAATCATTTAGTGGTAGTGGTGAAGCCGACAGTCGTTATATTAGAATGCAAGGACGGAAAATTTATGAATTTGCACTCAATCATGTTCCCAATGCCATGAAAATAGCACTTGAGAAATCAGGAGTGCCTTTAAAAAATATTAAGAAAGTACTGCTGCATCAAGCCAATGAAAAAATGGATCAAGCAATAATTGATCGATTCTATGCGCTTTATGAACAGGATGCTCCAGAAGGAATTATGCCCATGAGTATTAATACACTAGGTAATTCTTCGGTTGCGACAGTTCCAACCTTACTTGATCTGATCTTGAATCGAAAACTTGAAGGTCATCAAATTGAAAATGGTGATGCTGTGATTTTCGCCTCTGTTGGCGCAGGCATGAATATAAATGCTGTGGTTTATAGATTTTAAGAGCGTTTTTCGAGTGTTAAGCTCATCGAGCGACTTGTGCTGAGCCTGGACTCCCCAGAGCCTGTCGAAGGGCAGAAGTAAGGCGAGATGCGCAAAATTAGCAGTTAATCGCTAGCCGAGTGTTTCGAAAGAAGAGAGAAATGTATCGAGGCTAGCTGTATTCAATCCTTGCGAAACAACTTAAACTACAATCATCATTTATCCTGCTAATGAAATGCCAATAAAATGTCCAATTCCAAAAGTAATGGCGGCTGCAATCAAGCCAAAAACAACCTGACGCATTCCTGAATAAAGCACACTTTTTCCAGTAAATAAGGTGATGCTGGCTCCAATAA
>CANJQZ010000119.1 GCA_947476515.1 Flavobacteriales bacterium | reverse complement strand
TGCAGGCTTATGGCGCATATGCTATTGGACTGTTAAAAGATATCCCTGAATCTGAAGCGAAGGATTCTTTGATTGGTTTAGTACATTATACAATGAATAGAGAGAAATGATGAAAAAATACTGTTTATTAATTTTATTGGCTATTGTGGTTTATTCTTGCGGCGACAGCAACGCGAAATTTTTGAAACCCAAGAAGGTGGAGAATTTAGTAGAAATAAAAAATGGCATTTTTACGGAATGGTATCCGGGAAAGAAAAATATTAAATTTCAAGGTCCACAAGATAATAATCATTTGCGAAATGGAAAATGGACTTTCTTTTCAGAAGCTGGGAATGAACTTTCTATTACTTTTTATGAAAATGGAAAGCGTGATGGATTTACTATTGTAAAATATCCAAACGGCAGATTGCATTATCGTGGTGAATATCAAGATGACAAAATTGTTGGAGATTGGATTACCTACGATGAAAAAGGTAAAGTAATCACTGAAAAGCATTATCCATACATTAACGATGCTACAGCGGCTAAATGAGTAAAATATCCCCGCAAATTATTGATGAAATCATGAATACTTCTCGTATTGAGGAAGTTATTGGTGAATTTGTTCAATTGAAACGCGCTGGATCTAATCTTAAAGGTTTAAGCCCTTTTACGGACGAGAAAACTGCTTCTTTTGTTGTTTCTCCTGCTAAACAAATTTTTAAGTGCTTTTCTACAGGAAAGGGTGGGACGGTTGTTTCCTTTTTAATGGAAAAAGAACATTTTTCTTATCCCGAAGCTTTACGCTGGTTAGCGGATAAATATGGAATTGAAATCCCACAGGATGCTGCACCAACCGCTGATGAACTCGCACAAGCTACAGAACGAGATAGTTTATTTATCATTAATGAATTTGCAAAAAACTATTTTGCGGATAATTTAATGAACTCTGAGGAAGGTAAAGCAATTGGTCTGTCTTATTTTGAAGAGCGTGGATTTAGACCTGATATTATTGAGAAATTTCAATTGGGATATTGCCTCAATAAAGGTGATGATTTTACGAAGACCGCCCTCGCTAAAGGTTATAAATTAGAGTATCTTGAAAAAGTAGGACTTTCTAAAACTAAGGAGGAACGATCGTTTGATTTCTTTAGAGGTCGTGTTCTCTTCCCAATTCATAGTGTTTCTGGTCGTGTTTTGGGATTTGGTGGACGGACTTTATTGAATGATAAAAAAATTGCAAAATATTATAATTCTCCAGATAGTATTGTTTACAATAAAAGTGAGATTCTTTATGGACTATTCTTCGCCAAAGGTGATGTCACCAAATATGATGAGTGTCTATTATGCGAGGGTTATACAGATGTGATTAGTATGCATCAGTCCGGTATTCAGCATGTGGTTTCTTCTTCTGGAACTTCGCTTACTAAGGAGCAGATTAAATTGATTGGTCGCTATACCAAAAACATCACAATTCTTTTTGATGGTGATGCGGCTGGAATTAAAGCTTCTTTTAGAGGAATTGATTTAATTCTCGAAGAAGGAATGAATGTTAAGGTGGTCTTATTTCCAGAGGGAGAAGACCCTGACTCTTTTGCTAAAAATAATAGTGCTGCGCAAACGCATGATTTCATTAAAGAAAATAAACAGGATTTCATTTCATTTAAAGCAAGTGTGCTTTTAAAAGAGGGGAAGAATGATCCACTTCAAAAAGCGAATCTAATTAAAGAGATTGTTCATTCTGTATCATTAATTCCAGATCATATTACGCGAAGTGTCTATGCAAAAGAGCTTTCAACTCATTTTGACATGGAGGAGCAAATCGTAAATACAGAATTGGCGCGACTTCGGAAAAATACTCTGGCGAAACAACACAATGAACCAGAATATCGAAATGTTCCTGTAGTTAATGAAGAATCTACGCCTCAACATACTCCTGTAAAAAAGGACGAAAGTTCGAAGCTGAATCATGAATTTGAATTAATTCGTTTGATGCTTCAATTTGGTACTCGCGAAATTGAAATGGATAATGAAGGTTCCGATGTGAAAACGAAGTTAAGTGTTTTAGAATTGGTTTGTCAAGAATTAAATAGAGATGCATTGACTTTTACAGATCCAAATTGTAGAGAAATTCACGAGCAATTTGCATTGGGAATTTCTGAAAATATGCTCTATTCTAGTTCTCATTTTAAACATCTGGAAAATCAAGACATCGTAAAATTTGTATCTAATCTTGAAACCATTGAATCGGATTTAAGTCCTAATTGGTTGTTGAAACATAATATTCATACTAAAAGAGAGGAAGGGGATCTCAATCAAACGGTCTTGCATTCAATTTATAATTTTAAGTATCATAAAGTCAATTTACATATCCTAAATTTGCAAGAGCAATTAAAACAAAAAGACCTTTCTGAAGAAGATTCCTTGTTAATTTTGACAGAACAATTATCCTATGAAAAAGTCAAGCGAATTCTTGCGGATCTTTTGGGTAGAACTATTTTAAGTTAATTTATGTTGAGTCAAACTATTTTTAAAATTGGACCTTTTAATATCTGTTTCTGGAATCTTGTTTTTCTAGCTTTGATTTATATAGTTGCGGCAATTTTGCGCAGATATGTTCATAGATTTTTAAAACAATATTTAACAAATGCCAATATCAGTCTAGAAGGTAGGAGGGTGACCTGGTTGAAACTGGCAAGTCAAAGCGTTTACATTTTTGCGCTTTATTTTGCTGTAATCAGTTTTCAATTTAACAATAAAGACATCACTTTTGAGGATTTTTTAGATTTTAAATTAATTAATTTAAAGTCCTTTAATTTAAGTTTCTATCATATTTTGGTTATTGTTTCAATATCAATTGGAACCAGAATGTTAGTGAACTTCGTGAAGTTATACATAGGTAGAAAATTTCGATCAAAAGCAGAAGAGAATGGAGGTTCTGAATATGTTTACACACAAATTGCTAGATATATAATTTATGTATTTGCCATCTTATTTGCATGTCAAGTATTGTCAATCGATTTAACATTAATTCTTACTGGATCGGTTGGGCTATTGGTAGGTTTAGGTTTAGGATTACAGGATGTGTTTAAAGACCTAATTGCAGGAATTGTTCTTTTAGTAGAAGGTAATTTGAGAGTTGGAGATATTGTTGATATTATGGAGAATAATAATTCACGCATGGTCGCTAAGATTGTTAAAATAAATGCAAGAACAACTCAAATAGAAACTCGTGAAGGCAATGTGCTCATTATTCCTAATACAAGATTAACACAACAACAAGTTGAAAATTGGAGCCATGGATCTGAAACATCTCGATTTTCTATTACTTTATTAGTTGAATATGGAGTCGATACAGTATTGGTTTCTAACCTATTAACTCAGGCTGCTTTAGCGCATCCGAAGGTTAGAAAAAGTGATCCAATTATGGTTAGGTTAGCTCATTTTGGTGAAAATGGTCTTGAAATGGAATTGGTGTTTTGGGCGGACCAAAGCTGGGATATAAATAATTATAAGTCAGATATAAGATTTGAAATAGATCGATTGTTTAGAGAGCACAACATAAAAATACCTTATCCTCAGCGTTCTGTAAACATCAAAACCAATACTGATTTAGCGCAATAATTCGTTTTTGTAAAGTTGAATGCAATTTTCAATTCCTAAATACAACGCTTCTGAAATGATGGCATGACCAATAGAAACTTCATCAAGTTGAATTAATTGAGATTTGAAATAATGTAGGTTTTCAAAACTTAAATCATGTCCAGCATTGATACCTAAACCAAGTTCTTTTGCTCTTTGAGCTGCCAATTTGTAATTAGCAATGGCTTCTTTTTTATTCAGTGGATATTGAGCTGCAAAGGGTCCAGTGTACAATTCAATTCGATCAGCCCCAGTTTTAAAAGCCTTTTCAACATCTTTTTCTTCAGCTTCAACAAATAAGGAAACTCGAATACCTAAATCTTTGATTTGGGCAATGATCGGAATTAAAAAATCAGCATCTTTCTCAAAATTCCATCCTGCATTAGAAGTAAGTACTCCTGGTGGATCTGGAACTAAGGTTGCTTGATGAGGTCTGAATTTTTTAAGCATTTTCAAGTAGCGTTCCTCTGGATAACCTTCTATATTAAATTCAGTTTGAATTACTTCACTCAATTCTTCTATGTCTTTGTAGGTAATATGTCTTTCATCAGGGCGTGGGTGTACGGTTATACCATCTGCTCCAAAGCGTTCACAATCAATAGCAAATTGAACTAGATTGGGTGTATTTCCTCCACGCGCATTGCGTATGGTTGCTACTTTATTGATGTTGACACTTAACTTCGTCATGTATAATATTTAAGCCGTAAAATTACAAACTTCGAAAGGATTTTACTACTTTGGCGCCTTATATGAGGGCGAAAGAACTGATTACGGAAGAAATACCACCTTTAATTCATACAGATACGGGTGAAAAAGCATTGAATTGGATGGATGAATTTAAGGTTTCTCATCTTCCAGTTTTGAAAAATGGGAATTTTGTAGGTTTGGTATCTGAATCTGACATTATGGATCATCAAAATCTAGACGATACTTTAGATGTTTTGTTTAATCACCTACCCAGACCATATGTTCTTGAAAATGCGCATATTTATGAAGTGCTTTCTATGATGTCTGAGCAAAAATTAAGCGTGCTTCCAATTCTTGACGATAAAGAAAATTATCTAGGTTGCACCAATATTTTTCATTTAATGACGCAATTGGCAAATATTGGTAGTATAAAAGAACAAGGAGCTATTTTGGTTCTCTCTATGAATGAGATTGATTATTCGATGGCACAGATTGCTCAAATTGTGGAAAGTAATTCAGCAAAAATTTTAAGTTCATTTATTTTTTCCACTCCTGATTCTTCTAAATTGGAAGTAACTTTGAAGATTAATGAATTGGATTTAACCCGTATTATTAAAACTTTTGAACGCTTCGATTATACGATTAAAGCAAGTTTTCAAATTGGAAATGGAGATGATGCAATTCAAGCGAATTTTGAAGCATTAATGAATTTTATGAAATTCTAAGGATGGTAGTAGCTCTAATTGGTAAGAAAATCAATAAAAGTATTAGTGAATACTTTTTGAAAGTCATCGCTGTAATGGAAGACTTAGGTTGGGAAGTAGTTATTGAAGAAGAATTAAATGCGTCTTTAATTGCTAAATGTGGTATAAGGGAAAATCATCAAACTTTTTCCTCCTATACTGATTTTAAATCGGGAATAGATTTAACCTTAAGTTTAGGTGGGGATGGTACTTTTTTGAAATCTGTAAGTTATATTCGCGATTCTGGCGTTCCTGTGTTAGGAATTAATACCGGGCGTCTAGGTTTCTTAGCCAATATTTCTAAAGATACCATCGAAGCAACTATTCAAGCTATTTATAATAAGGAATATGATTTTCAAAAGCGTTCATTACTGAGAGTTCATACGGTAGAAGAATTGTTTGGTGATGCAAATTTTGCAATGAATGAATTGACGGTGCATAAAAAAGATACCTCTTCAATGATTACAGTGCATGCTGCTTTGGATAATAAATACTTGAATAGTTATTGGGCTGATGGATTAATTGTAGCAACCCCAACAGGATCAACAGCTTATAATTTAAGTTGTGGTGGCCCTATCATCACCCCAGGATGTCAAGTACATATCTTAACACCTATCGCTGCACATAATTTAAATGTTCGTCCCGTTGTTGTTCCTGATCATTTACCGATTAGTTTGAGCGTTGAAGGAAGAGACAGAACTTTTCTACTCAGTCTAGATGGAAATTCAAAAAGTATCAAGCAAGGTGAAGAAATCATCATAAAAAAGGCGGAATTTATGATTAATGTCGTTAAATTTGAACATAATAATTTCCTAGATACCATTCGAAATAAAATGTTCTGGGGAGTAGATACTAGAAATTAAAATAATAAAAGATGAAAAAAGTAATGATTGGGATGGCTATTTTACTAGCAAGTGGACAAGTAATAGCTCAAAAAAACAAACAAGTTCAAGCAGTAGAAGTTCCTGCTGCGAATACAGAAGTAAAAACTGGAAAAGTTTCTAAAGAAAGAATAGATTCTGTTTCCTATTTAATTGGACTCAGTATAGGTCAAAATATTACAAAAGAAATGAGTGAGGCCAATTGGAAATTAGTCGTGAAGGGTATACAAGATGTATTTGAAAATAAAGCTCCTGCTATTGTTGATCCAACGAATCAGTGTGTGAATACTTATTTTCAAGAGAAATCTGCTTTGAAGCAAGCTGAAACGGAAAAAGAAAGTGCAG
>CANJQZ010000118.1 GCA_947476515.1 Flavobacteriales bacterium | reverse complement strand
GAAGATACTGAAATTCTTTTTGAATTGATGTCTGGTGCAGATCCGTTTGATGAAACAACTTCTAATGCTGTATACGCTAAATCTACGCAAAATGCACAAAAAATAAAGGTTGGCGTGCTGCAGGAATGTTTAAATCATCCCGGTTTAGACACAGAAATAAAAGTTAAGATTAATGAATTGATTGAGCATTTAGCGAAAAATGGAGTGGAAATAATCCCTCTTAGTTTTCCCTATTTAGAATATATGGTTCCTACTTATTATGTTCTAACAACCGCTGAGGCCTCCTCTAATCTTTCTCGATTTGATGGTGTTCATTATGGATATAGAAGTCCAAATGCGAAAGGAGTTGAAGAAACCTATGTCCTTTCTCGAACTGAAGGTTTTGGTCCTGAGGTGAAACGCAGGATTATGACAGGGACATTTGTTCTTTCTAATGAGCATTATGATGCGTATTATACCCAAGCGCAACGCGTTCGAAGGGTAATGAAAAATGCCACAGATCAAATGTTTAAAGAGGTTGATGTACTTTTAATGCCTACAACCCCCACAACGGCATTCGAAATTGGAGCCGTAAAAGATTCTATTCAAATGTACTTGCAAGATATATTTACTGTTCATGCAAATATTACAGGAAATCCAGCATTAAGTATTCCCTTCGCAACACACCAAAATGGCATGCCTTACGGTGTTCAAGTAATGGCAGATCGTTTTTGTGAAAAGAAATTGTTTGATTTTTTCAATATTTTTAATACACTTAAATGAAAAATTGGACTATTTGTGTTGTTCTCTTATTACTCACTTCTTTTGTCCATTCTCAAAAGTCAACGCATCTTTCGCGTCCTTCAGATTCTCTAAATCTAGACCCCTTTTTTAATACGGTCGAGCAAAGTTTAAGACTTTTTTATAGCGATTATGTGAATTCGAATAAATATGATTCCATCATAAATGCGCTAAATTATGAGCCAAATGAAACACCATCCTTTAGTGATGATGTTTATTGTCAACGCTTAGCCGATATGTCCCAAAATAGTCCGTTTCATATGGATTGTAATAAATCAACTTTAGCAACGATTAAATTTTTTGCTACACAACGCCGTGGTTTTGCTCGTGTTGTTCTTGGCCGCTCTCCCTTATATTTTGATATGTTCAAAGATAAATTGGCGGAATATGGCCTGCCAATCGAATTGCGGTTTTTATCTGTTATTGAAAGTGGTCTTCGTCCGCAAGTAAAGTCTAAAGCTGGAGCTCTTGGTCTTTGGCAGTTTATGTATAAAACAGGACTTTATTTTGGTCTTGAAGAAAATTCATATATCGATGAACGCATGGATCCAGATAAAGCAACGGATGCGGCATGTAGATACCTTAAACAATTATATGGCATTTATGGCGATTGGAATCTTGCACTTGCAGCTTATAATGCTGGCCCCGGAACTGTTAATCATGCCATAAAACGCTCAGGAAATAAAACTACTTATTGGGAAGTTAGACCCTATCTTCCAACAGAAACTCAAGGGTATGTACCTAATTTTATTGCTGCAGCCTATTTATTGACCTATCATGCCGAACATAACATTATTCCAATGGAAGCAAAATTGCATAATGCTCAGTTGGATACCATGTGCCTTAAACAAGGAACTCATATGAGTACTATTTCCAATATGGCTGCTTGGGATCTTACTGAAATAAAAGAATTAAATCCAATTTATAAAACTGCCTTTATTCCTAAATCTGTAAAAGGGCGTTGCTTGACAGGACCTTTTGAAAAAATCAATTTATTAGTAAGCATTGAAGATTCTTTGTATTATGTTGAAAATCAATGGTATAATGTGGTCTCCACACCAATTCCGGCACTAATTGATACTTCTAAGATGTTGGATTCCAGTCAAATAAATGTTGTGGATAGTGTTAATGTTAATTACCAATATTATAAAGTAAAAACAGGAGATAATATTAAAAATATTGCTCTTAAATATGGAGTATCTGTTGAACAATTAATGGAATGGAACGGACTTAAAACGGCCAATATCTATGTGGGTCAGCGCTTGACTATTAAAGAAGCAGCAGTAAAACCTAAACCTATTCCTGCACCTGTAAAACCGCAACCTGTTAAAAAATATTATGTCGTGAAGACAGGGGATACTTTTAGTAAAATTGCCCAAAGAAATAATTTGACATTAGGACAGTTACAAAAATTAAACCCTGGCGTTAGAGTAAACAGTATTGTAATTGGACAAAGAATCCGAATAAAATAAATGTTAACTTTTTATAGTTACCTGAATTATGCCAACCATAACTGCTGCTATTATTACATGGAACGAGGAGCGTAATATTCAACGCTGTATCGAATCTATAAGGGATAGTGTAGATCATATAATTGTTTTGGATTCATTTTCAACTGATGCTACAATTGATATTTGCAGTCAATTAAAGGTTCAAGTAATTCAAAGAAAGTGGGAGGGTTACGCCGCCTCAAAAAACTACTTGAATGCTCAAGTAAAAACAGATTTGATTTTATCTTTAGATGCCGACGAAGCACTTAGTCCTGAATTATGTGAGGAAATTAAAGCAATTAAATTGAAAGGAAGTCTAGGATATTATTCCATGAATCGCTTGACAAATTATTGTGGAAAATGGATTTATCACTCTGGCTGGTTTCCGGATGTTAAAATTAGAATATTCCCCGCTAATGCCATTTGGGAAGGGGATATTGTTCATGAAACACTTGCGATTCCAGAAGGTATAGTAGTTGCACCATTGAAAGGATTATTGTCTCATTATTCGTATGTCTCTCATGAGCAACATCGTCAAAGGGCAGATCATTATTCTCGCTTGACAGCTCTTAAATATGTTGAACAGGGAAAGCAAGTTGGGCCATTAAAACCATTAGTCAGTGGAGTTGTTCGATTTTTGAAAATGTTTGTTTTTCAGTGTGGGTTTCTTGATGGAAGTAGTGGTTGGCATATCGCAAGAATTAGTGCGGCGTCTAATATTTTAAAATATAAAGAGGTAAGGAATTTAAGAAATGGCGCAAAAAGAACTTCATAAAATAATTATTTCCCGAACAGATAGTATAGGAGATGTTATGCTTACACTTCCTATATGTGTTTGGCTGAGAGAGCATTACCCTGAAGCAGAACTTATTTTTTTAGGCAGAACTTATACAGAATCTGTTGTTTCTTGCTTTACTAGTATTGATCGGTTTTTGAATTGGGATGAGCTTCAAAATCTGCCGCTTTCAGCAAAAATGAGTAGTATGAACGCCGATTGTATTATTCATGTTTTTCCCAGGAGAGAAATTGCTGTTTTAGCAAAAAAAGCAAAAATTCCTCTTAGAATTGGTACAGCCCATCGGACCTTTCATTTTTTGAATTGCAACAGTAGGGTGAATTTTAGCAGAAAAAAATCTATTTTACATGAAGCACAATTAAATTTTGAATTGCTTCGCCCTCTTGGATTACAAAGTATTCCTAGCTTAAATGATTTACAAAATCAAGCCTCTAATTTTGTCGTCCCAAAAGTTAACATGCCAACTTTTTTAAAGGATATTAATTGGGATAAGGCTATTGTTTTGCACCCCAAATCTCAAGGAAGCGCTTTGGAATGGCCTCTAGAAAATTATGTTGATTTAGCCAATTTACTTGTAGCAGATGGGTATGCTGTCTTGTTGACAGGCACCGAAAAAGAAGGGGAACTTTTTCGCCACTTATTTCAATTAGGTGATTCTTTGATCGACTCAACAGGGAAATTAAAACTGAATGAATTAATTTTTGTACTTTCAAATGTTAAAGCTCTAGTAGCCTGTTCGACAGGCCCTCTGCATATTTCAGCAATGTTAAACAAAAAGTCTGTTGGATTATTCTCAATGAGAAAACCGATTCACCCTGGTCGTTGGAAACCTCTTGGAATGAACTCTATTTCACTTGTTTTTGATGAAAAATGTCCCACTTGTGCTAAAGGCGTTATTTGTCAATGCTTGAGAAAAATTCCTGTAAATGAGGTTAGGAATGCACTTCTTGATCTTTAAATGGTGCAGTTATTTTTTCGAAAATCTTTTTTAAGTTTATCACTTTCTGCAGCACTATTAGTAGTTGGGTTTTATCCCATGACTTGTAAAGCATGGATCTTAGCAGCATTTATTTTCTTTTGCGTTGAATCAACATATACCTTGCATAGACTTGCAAAATTTAAATTGAATTTACTACTTCCTGAAGATAACTTATGGATGAAGCAAAATCGACCTTTAGTCCTTTTTCTTTTTTTGTTAAGTTCTGCTATGATTATTTTATTTTTTTTCCTTGCGGAACTGCAAAATTCTAGCTCAGCTAAAGTGTACTTTGCACTTCTTTGTTTTCTTGTTGTGGGGTATGTAGTACCTTTTCCAATGATAAATTTAAGGAATATTCCATTTGTTAAATCGATTACTGTTACACTTGCTTGGACCATTCTAATTATAGTTTTTCCCACCTCTTTTCTAGCCTTCCAAACAGCTTTATTTCTCCCGATGCTGATACTTTTTCTAATTCTTGCTCTTCTCGGTGATTGGCGTGATAAAGATCATGACTCGGTTAAATTAAGAACATTTCCTCAAGTGTTCAGCGCTCAATCAACACAATTAATCTTGAGTGTTTTATTGTTTACAGATATATTAATCTCATTTTATTTGCTTGAAGGTTCAAAATTAATTTCAATGTCAATTGGTATTGGTGTCTTGTCGATCTATTGCTATTTTATTCTTTTTAAATTAAAGCATTTGAATCCAGATATAGTTTTAATGATAATTGCTGTATCTGCAATAATTTTGCGCACTTTAGGTATTCACTGAACACGCAGTTTTGTCTATCTTTGTTGAACAATAAATCATTATGGAATATAATTTTCAAGGAATAGAAAAAAAATGGCAATCGTTTTGGGCAGAAAATAAAACGAATCAAGTAAATGAAGACTCCCAAAAAGAAAAATTCTATGTCTTGGATATGTTTCCTTATCCCTCAGGGGCGGGATTACATGTTGGTCATCCTCTTGGATACATTGCATCAGATATCTATACACGCTATAAAAGATTAGAGGGGTTTAATGTTTTGCACCCTATGGGTTATGATTCCTTTGGACTACCAGCAGAACAATACGCCATTCAAACAGGTCAACACCCCTCGATTACAACAACTCAAAATATTGCGAGATATCGAGATCAATTAGATAAAATGGGTTTCGCTTTCGATTGGTCAAGAGAAATTAGAACTTCTGCACCCTCTTATTATAAGTGGACTCAATGGATCTTTAAACTTCTGTTTGAATCGTATTATGATTTAGGAGTAGATAAGGCATTGCCTATAGATGCGTTAAAAAATACATTTTTAAAAGAGGGGAATAAAAATGTTCAAGTAGTTGCAGATGAAACGCCTATTTTTAGTGCTCAAGAATGGAGTGATGCTTCTTCCGAAGACCAAGAAAAAATCTTACTTAATTATCGCTTAGCTTATCTATCGGATACATGGGTCAATTGGTGTTCAGCACTTGGAACTGTATTGGCTAATGATGAGGTGGTTAATGGAACCTCTATTCGTGGTGGTCATCCAGTTGAGCAAAAGAAAATGCGTCAATGGTCTTTGAGAATTAAAGCCTATGCTGATCGATTACTACAAGGTTTAAATACTATTGATTGGACGGAGTCTATCAAAGAGCAACAAAGAAATTGGATTGGAAAATCGATTGGAGCATCTGTTTTCTTTAGCTTAGATCATGATTCTGATTATAAAATTGAAGTATTTACAACCCGACCAGATACTATTTTTGGTGTTTCTTTTCTGGTGCTCGCTCCCGAACATCCGTTGGTTCAAAAAATTGTAAGTAAAGAACAAAGCAACGAGGTTCAAGCGTATATAAAATCTTCTTCATTAAAAACTGAAAGAGACCGTCAAGCAGACATAAAAAATATTTCAGGAGTTTTTACGGGAGCTTATGCCATTCATCCTTTTTCAGGTGTAAAAATACCTGTTTGGATTGGTGATTATGTTTTGGCAAGTTATGGAACTGGTGCTGTTATGGCAGTCCCTTGTGGGGATCAAAGAGATTTTAACTTTGCTAAATTTTTTAATTTATCAATTCCTTCTATTTTTAAGGATCTTGATTGCACCGAAGAAGCTTATGAAGATAAAGAGGCAGTCATTGCTAATTCTTCCTTTTTAAATGGCCTTCAAGTTAAGGATGCAATGCAACGAGCCATTGCTGAAATTGAGAAAAATGGAATTGGACAAGGTAAAATAAATTTCAGGTTAAGAGATGCTGTGTTTTCTCGACAAAGATATTG
>CANJQZ010000117.1 GCA_947476515.1 Flavobacteriales bacterium | reverse complement strand
TTTTTTATCATAAACACGCTATATTGCAATTCCTCTTTACGATAATCCAATTCATGCTTGAAATACTCCATATCCTGCGAATTATCTAGAACAGGTATTTCTACCAAAGATTCATGAGATGATACAGCATTAAAACCTTTTAGAATTTCATAACCTTGAAATTTAATTGAAGTAAGAGCCGCGTCAGACAATAAAACTGGATAAATTGAATGACTGTGTAGTATTACATTCGCATCAGGAAACAATTTGTACAAGGAACAATGAATGAGTGTTTCAGCGGAAACTTTAGAAGGAGATAGAGGGTCAATTTTCACTCCATTATAATCAACACGAATAAAATCATCTGGAGCAAAGCTACTTTTATCGATTCCTGACCGAGAGACCCAAAGGTCTCCATTTTCTTCACGATAGGAATAATTCGTAGAAGTAGCGGGGGAATGACCTAAGTTATTCATCTCTTTAATAAGTGCTGTCAACTTGATTTTCATTGCATTGATTTTATCAAAATTAAACAAAAAACGCATCAAAAAGATGCGTTTTAATATCATTAAGAAAGGTAAAGACTACAAATTACCCAATTCTAACTTCACAAGATTCGCAATAATCTTTCCATCTGCCTTTCCAGCCAACTTTCCAGAAAGCAAACCCATTAATTTACCAAGATCTTGCATTCCTGTAGCATTAACAGAAGCGATAGCATTTAAAACCTCAACTCTAATCTCATCTTCAGAGAGCATTTTGGGCAAATATTCTTCTATCACCTTAGCTTGATACAATTCTACTTCCGCTAAATCCGGACGATTTTGAGAAATATACAAGTCATAAGTCTCCATGCGTTGCTTATGCAATTTCATACAGATTTTCAAAGCTGCTTCATCACTAACTTCACCAGAGCCTCCTGAAGATGCTTCCAATAAAATTTTTGCTTTAATATCGCGCAGAGGGGACAAACGATCCTTATCCTTTGCTAACATTGCAGTTTTTATTGCGTCATTAATTTGAATTACAATACTCATCAATCTACATTATCATGTAAGAAATTATTGTTTCTCAATCCAGAACCACTTGAATCATCAGACAAGCCAAAGCGACTTACATTATTTTCAGTACTTGGAGTTGATTGATGAATTTGAATATTTCTACGCACATACGCCGGTTCATTTTCAAATTCAGCAATTCCATCAGCCCCTTTCAATTTTTGGGTATAAGATTGGAGTTTAGCTTTATATTCTTCAGTTCTTCTAAGTTGTTCCGCTGTATTCACTGGATTCTGACTAGAATTTAAATTAACAGCAGCAGAAGGTTCATCTTCCAATTGATGGCGAACAATAATTGGTTCTTCAATCACTTCCATTTTTGGATTTGATTCATGATTTACATCAAAAGTTCCAACGACATCCCAAACGATGTCATTTTTAGCTACTTCACCATGAATAGTTTCAGAAGAAAGATAAGTATCTTCTTCCATTTCAACTTCATTAGATATAGATTCTAATTCAGAGGCACTATCAAAAAGATCAAACACCACTTTATTTTCCATCTCTAAATGTTCAACAGGCGCTGAAGAGTATGAAATATCTTCTTGAACTACTTCTTGTTTTAAGAACGGTTCTTGCAAAGAAGAGATTTCATTTTCCGTTACCGATCCACTTTGATCCGTTGGAGATACTAGTGGACTAACAATTTCTTTTTTTACTTCATCCGTAAGATTTACAACAACCCTTTCCGGAGCGCTTTCATATCCATTTCCGTATAGACTTGAAGAAAAACCAGTAGCAATAAGCGTAATACTAATATTATCACCTAAACTTGAATCATATCCATGTCCCCAAATCACATCAGCAGTTGCACCTGCAGCATCTTGAATAAAATCAGTAATCTCAGTTACCTCATCCATCATCACTTCTTTATCACCATAAGTAATATTAAGCAAAACATATTTAGCACCTTGAATATCATTTTCATCTAGTAAAGGAGAACTCAAGGCAGACTGAACTGCTTCAATCGCTCTGTTTTCGCCTTGAGCAATTGCGCTTCCCATAATAGCACGACCACTATTTCGAAGTACAGTATTCACATCATTAAAGTCAACATTGATATTTCCAGTAACAGAAATCACTTCAGCGATACCTTTAGCAGCGGTTGTCAAAATATTATCAGCTTGAGCAAATGCTTGCGTAAGCGCCATATTTTTACCTATATCTCTTAATTTCTCATTATTAATAATCAACAGAGTATCTACATTTTGGCGCATTCTTTCTAGACCTTCTTCAGCTTGTTGGCGTCTTTTTCTACCTTCAAAACTAAATGGAACCGTAACGATACCAACAGTCAAAATACCAAGGTCTTTTGCAACTTGAGCAATCACAGGGGCTGCACCAGTACCTGTTCCACCGCCCATACCTGCGGTAACAAATACCATTTTAGTATTGTTAGAAAGTACTTCTCTTAACTCCTCAATATTTTCAATTGCGGCATTCATACCTACTTCGGGTAACATTCCAGCACCTCTACCTTCGGTAAGGGCTTTTCCTAATTGAATTTTATGAGGAACTGGAGAAATATCAAGAGCTTGTTTATCCGTATTACATACGATAAAATCAACACCAATAATTCCTTGGTTAAACATATGATTAACGGCATTGCTTCCGCCACCACCAACTCCAATTACCTTAATAATTGACGACATTTCTTTTGGTAAATCAAATTCCATTTCTAACTGTATATTATATTAAACTTCTTCTTCTTCAAAAAACGCTCTCATTTTAGGGAAAATTGTATTAAAAAACTTTCCTTTCAACACTCCTTCAGAGTGTCCAACCACTTCACTTGCGTTTGAAACAACATCATCATGACCTTTGGTATCATTTTCAAATCCTTTCAATACAAGACCAATACCAGTGGAGAACATTGGACTGGCCAATAAGTCAAGAGCATTAGAACTTGCTAAATGTTCTGTTGGGTAACCGATTCTAGTATCCATTCCAGTACAATATTCAAACAATTGCGTCAAGTGTTGCATTTGAGCTCCGCCGCCTGTAACAACGATTCCAGCAATCATTTTTCTTTTATAACCTGAATTCTCAATTTCAAATTTGACCAAATCAATAATCTCTTCCATGCGTGCTTGAATAATTTCAGACAAGCTTTTCAAAGTAATTTCTTTTGAATTTTGACCTCTCAAACCTGGAATACAAACAACTTCTTGTTCTTTATTTTCAGATGCAAAAGCACTACCATA
This sequence comes from Flavobacteriales bacterium, assembly GCA_947476515.1. GTDB lineage: Bacteria > Bacteroidota > Bacteroidia > Flavobacteriales_D > Crocinitomicaceae > UBA952. Next base: position 3,098 of record CANJQZ010000117.1, on the reverse strand, counting down.
CTTAACCTTTAATGTTTCTGCATGACGGCGAAGAATCATACATCCTTCCTTAATATCATCTGTAATTACATTTCCTCCAAAAGGAATAACAGCAGTGTGGCGAATCAAGCCTTCATGAAAAATAGCGACATCAGTAGTTCCACCGCCTATATCAACAAGAACAACACCTGCTTCTTTTTCTTCATCATTAAGTACTGCATCAGCAGAGGCAATTGGTTCTAAAATTACCGATTTTATGCGCAGACCTGCTTGTTCAACACATCTACGAATATTCATAACATTACTAATATGACCCGTAATAATATGAAAATTTGCCTCTAAACGAACACCCGCCATTCCGATTGGATCTTTAATACCAGGCTCATTATCAACGATATATTCTTGGGGCAAAACAGTGATTATTTCCTCTCCAGGATTCATAACCATTTTCATCATATCAGAGATTAAAGCATCTACATCAGACTGAACAATTTCAGTATCCGTATTGCTTCTTGTATAAATTCCTTTATGTTGCAAGCTTTTAATATGTTGGCCAGCGATACCCACATTAACATTACTTATAATTAAGTCGCCTTCTACACGCTCTTGTGTTTCTTGAACGGCAGCTTTAATGGATTGAATGGTCTTTTGAATGTTGGAGACAACGCCTCTCATTACACCTAAAGATTCACTTTTTCCCATGGATAAAATTTCAATTTTACCATGTTCATTTTTCTTTCCGACAAAACAAGCGATTTTTGTAGTACCAATATCCAATCCCACAACAATTTTGGTGCGTTTTACACCATTTGCCTCTTTATTTTTTTCTACCGACGATTTGTCCTTCATACTTTACTATTATCTCTTTATACTTATCCCAACCTACATAAGGCATTGCTTCCTTATAAAATATCTTTAAACGATCAAATTTATCCTTTACTTCCTTGTCAGTATTTGCTGAACCAAAAACAATAATTTGGTCTCCAACAAGGGGCGTTAAAATAAAATCACCACTTTTTTCAAGATAAACTTGCCCTATTAAAACATGCAATAAGGGATCATTACAAACATAATCCGAAATTCGATAGATATCATCTATTTTTCGAATACTTTTCAAAGAATCATTGTTAATAATTTCAGCCACTTTCACCCCTTCTAATTTTTCATTTATATACCCTGAAAACACCAGGACTCTTGCCGTATGTAAATTAGATCTACCCAGGGTATTTCCCTCATCATCAATGTAATACGACTTGTTGTTTGTCTTGAAAATTCTAGCGATTGGTTTTCTCAATTCTACCTCAATAAACCAAGAAGGACCAATATTTTTATAGACTTTAACAGATTTCACCTCTTCCATTCCTTCAATGAAGCGTTCAATGTTTCTAACATTAAGAGATTCTACACTCTGATTCGGAGTAAAAAGGTGATCATCCTTTACCCTTTTCAATAATTCTGCTTCTGTTAAAAATGCATTTTCACCTTCCACATGAATAGACATAAATGGAACGCGTGTTTTTTTTGCTTGATTGGTATAATTTGCAATTATTAGCACCGCAAGTGTAGCAGCAACTAAAAGTACCCATAAGACAATTTTGATCCATTTATTCATCATAAATCTAAGTTCAATGTTAAAATCTCTTTTATTGGTTGTACCAATCTATCAATATCACCAGCACCAATGGTCACAAGAACAGCATTGTTAAAATCTTTTAAATAATTAAGAAGTCCTTCTTTTGATAGCAATTGTTTGTCTTTGATGCTTACACCTTCGAGTAGTAATTCAGAAGAAACTCCAAGGATGGGCGCTTCACGAGCAGGATAAATCGGCAATAGAATTAGGCTGTCTAAAGCTGACAAAGACTGAGAAAATTGATGTGAAAAATCCTTAGTCCTTGAAAACAAATGCGGTTGAAATACCCCAGTAATTTTCTTTCCTGGGTATAACATCCGCAAGGAACTAATGAGCGCATCAATTTCCGTTGGATGATGTGCATAATCATCAATAAATGTTATTTTTTCATTCGAAATAATCGTTTCAAATCTTCTTTTAAGTCCACTGAATGATTTTAAGCCTGAACGGATTTCAATTTCCGGAACGCCTAAAGCGTTTAACAATGCCATACAAGCAAGCGCATTTTCTGCATTATGAATCCCCGGTAAACCTAAATATACCTTAGGCCAGAAAGTACCCATAATGTTACAATCACAAAAACTTATTCCCTCTTCACTTCCCAAACTAACGATCGAACAATCTGCTGTATCAGAATCAATAGCATAAGTAATTTGCTTGGCTAAAGTCTTCAATTCAAGCCCTTCTTTCACTACTGCAAAACCTGTAGTGTCAATTTTCATTGCATATTGCTTAAAACCTTCCTTAAATTTTTCTGCGCTTCCGTAAATATCCAAATGATCGGGATCAGCAGAAGTAATTATCGAGCAATAGGGTGTTAATTGCAAGAAAGAACGATCAAACTCATCTGCTTCCACCACCGTATATTCAGCAGTGGGATTCAATAAAAGGTTAGAATCAAAATTACTCGCAATGGCACCTAGAAAGGCATTACATTTATGAGACGATTGATTCAAAATATGCGCCAACATAGAACTTGTAGTCGACTTACCATGAGTTCCTGCAACACACAAACTTTTCAGTTTTCGCGTAATCATGCCTAAAGCTTCAGCTCTCTTCATCAGCTTATAACCCTTACTAGAAAAATAGGTTAACAATTCATTAGACATTGGAATAGCTGGAGTATACACGACCAATGTGGTGTTTTGATTCAAAAAATCTTTAGGAACTTCCAATACATCAGTATCGAAGAACAACTGAGCACCTTCTTTTGCTAAGGCCTCCGTTATTACAGATGGGACTTTATCATAACCTGCAACCTTATAATTTTCAGAGAGGAAATATCTTGCGAGTGCCGACATCCCTATCCCTCCAATACCAATGAAATAAACATTTTTTATTTTATCGAAAGACAGCATACTCAATTTATTAAACTTTGAACAGCATCTACTATTTCCTTGGTAGCATTTGGCTTGCCCAAGTGACTACAATTTTTTGAGAGCACAGACATTTGATTTGAATCCGCTAAAATTTCAAAAGCTTTCTT
>CANJQZ010000116.1 GCA_947476515.1 Flavobacteriales bacterium | reverse complement strand
TGGTCAAGTGTTCAAGAGTTGAGAAGGCCGGTAGGACAAGCTTTGAACCATTATATTCTTCAATAAATAAATGCGTTAAACTATCCATTTTCAATCCAGAAATCAACTGAATAAAGTCTTGAGATGGACCCATTAACTTTATTTCTTTAAGTTGCGGGTTGTTAATAATTGATTGTTTTGCATTTCCTTCTGACAGATTATTAAATACAATAATTATAGCTTTTAAGCTGTCAACTTTAGAGACCATTTCATTTTCATTAATGACTTTAAAATACAGATCATCGTTATATGGCTTAAGTTCTTGACATAATGCATTCAATGAAAAAAATGCAATGGATATTAAATAGAGTAATGACTTCATTGTTAATGATGATTTGTCTGTCCAAATTTGAGTAGAAATTTAGACAATTTTGTTATTTATTATTGTTGTAATGCTGCTTTTCGTGTTTCCGTCCGATTAGATAGGTCACACCGTAAATAATTAATAAATAAGGTGAATAAAATATAAATGTGATTATTGCTTTTAATGGCCATCCTATTCCCATAATGCTTGTCTCAAGGCTTTTTACTTTGTCCAGATGCTCTGGTAAAACTTTTCCATAAAATTCAGTTTCATTCATTCCGTCAATGTCATAACCGTAATGTTTAAGTAAAAGCAAGTCTGAAGTGTGAGTCCACCAAGCAAAAATAAGGGTAATCAATGCTGTCAGAATTACTCCAATTGTCAAGTACGCAACGAACTTATATTTAATGTTTGTTCGACGAATAAACCGAAGTAAAAGAGGTGGGCTTATCAAAAGTCCAACAAGTAGTAAAAAGGTTATTGCAGTTACTAAAAATTCCACCATAGTTCAGTTTCTATGTTTATTCTTTAATAGCTTAGCGAGGGTTTGTTTTACTAAAAGTGCTTTTTACTGTGCCTTGATAAAGCAATTTTGGAATTTTGCTTTGAATAATCTTCCCAATCTTCTATTAATTCTTGAGAATACTGTTTAGTGACGGAAATAGGAATGTGTTCTACCAATACATTTGTTTTGTCTAAGCCGAAATCCTCCGCTGGCTTTAGACCTGTTGCTTTAATAAATCTGTAGGTTTTAACCGCTAATATTTGAAATGGCGTTAATAAATTATTCGTGGCTACTCTTGAATTTAATACGATAAATTTAAAGTCTGCTTCTGAAAACTCTCCCCTAACCGATTCGAAAACACTTTGTCCGGTCAATTCTCCTTTTTCAATCATTTTACATTGAATCTGACGCATCAAGTATTCTGTTCTAAGTTCCTCCTTAAATCCAAGGTGTAAGCTTACATAATAGCAAGATTGATCTATTACTTCATGAACAGAATAATGCAAGCCCCACGGTTCATTGAGTATATCAAAATGCAAGAACCAAATAACCCCTGCTTTACGAGGGCGTTTTCTAAATAAAGAATAAAAAATTGTAGCATCTAATTTATTTGGATTATCACTTCTGGTCGGATAAACAAGATTAGTGGCTTCATAAGGAACCATTTTGTCTTTATTTATAGCATTTATTAAAGGAACAATTTTAGACATAGGTACATACTCTGTTATGCGCTTTCGGAGTAATCTAGCCTTAAAATACATGAACAACAAGCCAAAGAAGGTAAAGGAAAGTATTAAAGTAAACCAACCTCCATGGGCGATTTTTCCGATATTAGAAAAAAGAAAGATTCCTTCAATACCTAAGAAAAGGACAAACAGAAGGATATAGGCAATTTTTTGCTTTGGGTGTTTTAATATCATTAGAAAGCCTAGCAAAATGGAGGTCATTACCATGTTGATAGTGATCGCCAGTCCATAAGTGGCTTCCATATTGGAGGATTTCTTGAAAATTGCGATCACCAATAAACACCCTGCCATTAAAAACCAATTGATAAAGGGAATATAGATTTGTCCTTGATGATCTGAAGGAAATTTCACCTTAAGATTGGTCCATAGATTCAATTTTATGGCCTCATTCATTAAACTAAACACCCCTGTGATCAATGCTTGCGAAGCAATAATGGCGGCTGAGGTTGCAATAACAATGGCGAAGGGAACCAGTGAAGAGGGAACCATTGCATAGAAAATTGTTTGTTTGGGTTGCAAAGCAAATCCATCGGTAAGACAAAGCGCAGCTTGTCCAAAATAATTCAATAATAACAAGACACTAATAAAAGTCCAACTTATTCTGATGTTTCGTTTTCCACAATGCCCCAAATCAGAATAGAGTGCCTCCGCTCCAGTAGTACATAAAAATACAGCGCCAAGTACCCAAAATCCTCCTTTAACATTTACGACGAGGTTGTAAGCATAATAAGGATTAAAAGCTTTTAATACTTCCGGGTTTTTCACAATATTAACGAGTCCCAAATACCCTAAAAACAAAAACCAAACAATCATTACCGGACCGAAGGCCTTTCCAATTGCGGAGGTCCCAAATTGCTGGATCATAAAAAGGACAATAATAATTCCAACTACAAACGGCATTACCGGAAAATCGGGGAAAATAGTGGTTATTCCCTCAGCGGCTGAAGAAATTGAAATCGCAGGTGTAATAAAGCCATCGGCCATTAGCGTTGCACAACCGATGAGCGCTGGAATGATAATCCATTTTACCCGTCTTTCCTTCAAAAGAGCAAAAAGAGCAAAAATACCTCCCTCACCATTATTGTCTGCATTAAGGGCAATATAGATGTATTTTATTGTAGCCAATAATAATAAGGTCCAGAAAACAGCGGATAGTCCTCCCATAATAAGTGGAGCAGAAAAATTTGAACCGCCAGTAATGGTTTGAAAAACATATAAAGGAGAAGTACCTATATCACCGAAAACAATTCCAATTGCCACTAATAATGTTGCCGCACTAACCCTTTTTTTCGTTGAATGGTCCATCGATTTTCTTTTTAAGTTTACAAATTTGCTTTAAAAAAAGAAAATAACTGTAATAAAATCATGATTTTATTCTTTTAATAAATTCTTCTTGAACTGGATAACCTAACATTTTGGCTTTTTCAGCAAATAGGAGAGCGTTTTTATTGTCTGAGATTAAATTATAAGCAATGGATAGATTGTAATTTACAAAGGAATCATTTGGTTTTAATTGTACCGCTTTACTTAAATCTACGATGGCTTCTTTGTATTGCTTTAAATTAATTTTTGCAGTTCCCCGATAAAAATATCCACTGTAATCCAATGGAAATAATTGTATAATTCGAGTGCCCTGCTGGATGGTACTATCAAATTTTTGGGTATTCAAAAACTCCGCTGCTACACTTTGTTCTATTTGAAGATTTTTAGGGAACAATTGGGCTGCCTTTTGGAAATCCTTAAGCGCCTCTTGATGCTTTTGCATTTTTGAATAACTAATTCCTCTATTGAGATAAACCTCATAATTATTTTCATTTCTCTCCAGCGCTAAAGCATACATTTCCATGGCCTCTTTAAATTTATTATCAAGGGCGTACATATTTGCCATATTACTATAAATTAAAGGGTCTCTTACGCGTGCTTTCACAAGTACTGCATAATCATTGAAAGCCAAATCCATCTTGCCTAGTTCACGATAATAATTCCCCCGATTCTTGTAGGCAACCTCTACACCGGTTTGATCTACCTGAATTGTTTGACCATTTTGAGAGATTTTGAAGGGGTATTTTTTAATTACATCCGTCCACAAAGTTTCAGAATTCTGCCAAATACCAACACGCTCATAACACAACTTCATAAAAACTAAGGCTATAATAATAGAGCCTGCATACAATACTTTTTTTCGTTTTTGAACCAATTGATCCGCAACACTTGCTATAAGAAAAAAAGCTCCTAAATAAGGGAGATAGGAATATCGATCAGCCATGATGGCAGAACCGACTGAAATAAATTGTAGTACTAAGGCAATCATCAAAATAAATACACCCATTCCTAAGAGAAAAGGAGTGAATAAGTTTGATTTTTTTCTCCAGAATAAAACCCCGGGAATCAATACGATACAGAGAGAGATAAAGGGCGTTAAATAAAAGAAGAAGGGTAAATTACCCGAGTCACTTAAGCCAGGATAAGGATAAAAAGCAGATAGATTATACGGGATGAATAATTTGACCCAATACATTATAAAGCCATAGGAGGCAAACATTAATTGTTGAACCCAAGTGAAAACCTCATCAGCAGCAATAGCTCCTTTACTTTGTATTTGTAAGGCGTTCCATCCAATCCATATTGAAAAAAGTAAAAAGGGAATCTTTTCAAGTATATTTCTAATAATTATCTTCTTTTGGTAGAAGTAATCCATTAGCAAGAGAACCAAGGGTAAAGGAACTGCCATTGCTTTACTCAAACATGATGCTACAAAGACAAGGGCGGTAATTAATAAGAAAAAATAATTCTTTGTTTTTAAATAGAAGAGATAGAAAATTAAACTCAATAAAAAGAAAAAAGCATATAAAACATCTTTTCTTTCCGCAATCCAAGCCACACTCTCCACATGCATGGGATGAATACCAAACATAAGAGAGCAAAAGAAGGAAATGTATAGATTTTTTTGACTGAGGAGATAAATAAAAATAAAGACCAAAAGTACATTGGCTAAGTGTAATCCAACATTCCAATTGATATAAGACCCTATTTCTAACCCTGATTCTTGATAATTATACGCCAAGGTCAACATGGTCAAGGGATGATAATTTAACATTACATCCGTACTTGGAGAAAAAAGCGAATCTATCTTCTCCTCATCAAAGGATCGTATTAAGGATTGATCAGTAACATATCCATTATCATCCCAATTGGTTAAACTCTTCTCGGGATCAAAGGCAGGTTGGTAGGCTATTAGTGTTAACATAATAGCTAAAAAGGCAAGTAGATAAACTACTATTGAGCTTGATTTAGCAATTGGAACTGCAATCTGTTTTTGTTTTTTATGCGCTTGCTTCATGGCATTTTTAGCAATAAATCTAAGGCTTTACTTTTTTTAATTGTTCAAGAGCTGCTTTTACTTCTAGATCTTGCGCATTTAAGACCATATAAAGCCCTTCTTCTGTCCATAATTGTCGCGCTATTTCAGCTTTGATATTCTCAGCAATAAGTTTTTGACTGCGACCAAATGCACTCGGATTGAATTTCACTTTATAATTTTTAGCAGCATAAGAAGTAAATTGATTCAATAATACAGTTGATACTTGGAACTGTTTTACAAAGTCACTTGGAGATGCCCATTGTCCTCGCTTATTTTGAATGTAATCAAAAGCAAAAGAACCAAATGAGCCACTCCAAAGCAATTCGGTTAAATAATCGCTTCTATCGGTGGTATCATACGCCACAAAAACATCAGGGGTGATTCCTCCACCACCGTATACTGTTCGACCACCACGCGTTTTAAACTTAAGTGAATCTGCAAATAAAGTTGTGTCAACATGATACATTTCACCATTAGCATAGCGTTCTTCATCACGCATATAGGCATCATAATCACCATTGTATGGTTTTTGAATGCAACGACCTGATGGAGTATAATATCGCGCGATGGTAATTCTTAAATTAGAACCATCTCTTAAGGCCCTGTCTTCTTGAACTAAGCCTTTTCCAAAAGATCTCCTTCCTACAATAATCGCTCTATCATTGTCTTGTAAAGCCCCTGCTAAAATTTCACTTGCAGAAGCAGATTGTGCATTTATGAGAACAACAGCCTTCATATTTTCTAGAATACCGCCAGATTTTGAGTAATACACTTTTTTGCCGTCTATTCTTCCTTGTGTTTTTAACATTACTAAACCTTGCTTCAAAAACTCATCAGCAATATCTGTTGCTGCTGTTAAAACTCCCCCACCATTATTTCTTAAATCCAAAATAATTTTTTTCATTCCTTTTGCTTTTAATTTAAGCGCTTGTTCATGAAATTCTTCTGCAGTTGGAATTGAAAATTGATCAATTAATATATACCCAGTCTCTTTGTCAATCATGTAAGCAGAAAGCACTGTTTTAATAGGGATTTCTCCTCTTTGTATCGAAAAATTAAGTGCTTTGCGCTTCCTTAAAATAGTAACATTAACTGCTGTTCCAACATCCCCTTTAAGATTAGCCAAAACTTTATCGTTGCTGATTTTCTTTCCTGTAAAAGGCTTCCCAGAAATTTTAATGATTTTATCCCCTGCTTTTATCCCTAAAAACTGTGCTGGTGCATTTGGAAGAACATTAGTGATGCAAACGGTATCGCGAATAATTTGAAATCGAATACCTACCCCACCAAATTTTCCATCTATGGATTCATTTACAGATTGCATATCCTTTGCGGCGATATAATTACTGTGCGGATCCAAATGATGCAGCATTCCCTGAATAGTCGTTTCGAAAATTTTATTTTTATCAATAGGATCTACATACCGTTGATCTAAAATGTTCAAAATATC
>CANJQZ010000115.1 GCA_947476515.1 Flavobacteriales bacterium | reverse complement strand
TTCTTAAAGTACTTCCTCCCCCTGGGGAACCATCATTTGAAGTGATTTTCAATCCGGCAACCTTACCCATTATTAATTGTTCAGGTGAAGACATAGAACCTTGAAGGAAGCTTTTTTCGTTAACAACAGTTGCTGCACCTGTCAAATCTTTTGTTCTAGTGGTTCCATAACCAATTACCACTACATCATCAAATTTCTTAAGAACCTTTTCAAGTTGAATGTTCTTTTCAAGAACTTTATTAGCCACTAAAGTAACTTCAGCTGTATAGTTTTCATAACCTGCTGCACGAAAAATTAAAGTGTAATTTCCAGCGGCTACATCATTTATCTCATAAAAACCATTCTCATCAGTTGAAGCACCTCTGGCTTTACCTTCCAAAACAACATTTGCTAAATAAATAGCCTTGCCATCAGCATCTACAATTGTGCCTACTATTTTTCCTACTTGTCCAAAAGAAAAAGAGGATAGCAGTATAAAAAGGATTAAACACATTCCTATTAAAAGTCTCATTTTATGCATATACATTAATAATTAGTTGATAATTGAATTTGTTACTGTCAAATATAATTAATTTTCTTAATGTCAAAATGACACATAGAAAAAATTTACCACATGATGCTTACTTTTGATTGTGAAACCGCTACATGCATTGGAATAATTAGCGTAAGATTTTTTTCATTATAAATTCCTAAAGAAAGCTCCCCATCTATTTTTAGTCCACGAGGAGCTTGGGAAACATTATGAATTATTAGTTTAAAAGTATCGTCAACGGTTAGAGAATTCTTTCCTTGTTCCTTGTCAACTAGAATTAAAGACTTTTTGTTTTTAGCACTGTATTGAAATTTCATCAGTCTATATTGCTGTAATTCGAAGGCATCTGCAGTAGTTCCGTCATCATCATACCATGAACCGCGTGAAGCAACTATCGAGGGGTCATAATAAAAATGTACTTCAACATCTTTTGCCCTATACTCCTCTGTATTTTGCAGGTTTGGAATCATTGGAATAAAACTACCCGCTTTCACAAATACAGGTATATGATCTAAAACAACTGGATAATCACGCAGATAAGATTGCTGATTATCCACTGAGGACTTGGAATCAATTCTTTTTTTAGAAACAACTTGATCAGTCGAAAAGTCTATCCAAGTAGCGTGCTCAGGGAAATGAATTTGTTTGGATTTCACTCCAGGATCTGTAATCGGATAAACCAAGAAAGCATCGCCCCACATATAAACATCTGCAGCGTTTTCACTCCAATGTGCAGTGCTATCCTCCATGAATACAGTTCGCATGAGTGGTGTTCCTTGTATATGATTTTCAAATGCCAGCGTATAATTATAGGGAAGTAATTTATAACGCAAGGCAATAGCAGATTTGGCCAAGGCCTTTGTTGCTGGATCCTTATAAATCGCTTCACTTGCCACTTCTTGTTGCGCATGTGGACGGAAAATTGGTTGGAACACGCCATATTGCAACCATCGAACATATAATTCTGGATCATCATTTGCGCCACCGAATCCACCAAGATCAGAATGCATATAAGCAAGGCCTTGTAAACCCATTTGCATACTTATTTCCATTTGCGGCTTCAATCCACCCCAAGTACGATTCACATCTCCCGACCACGGAATAATCCCAAATCTTTGTGTGCCGGAATAACCTGATCTCATTAAAATAAAAGGCCTCTCCTTGGGTAAATTTGTTTTGTATCCCTCATAGATTAATCGTGCCCAATCGTGTCCATAGGTATTGTGCACCTCATCTGCTGTAATTCCATTGGCATGAAGTAATTTAGTAGGATGTACTTCAGGCTCCCCTAAATCCCCCCAAAATCCTTTCACACCCATTGCAGACAAGTCCATATATTTGGACCAAAACCAAGATCTCGCTGCTTTATCATACATATCAATTAGACCAGTATTTCCAAAATAAAAATTATAAGTAAAAGGCTGATTTAATGAATCTGTGCAGAGTATTTTATTTTCAACTGCCTCTGCCCATCGCTTAGAAGTGGTCAGAATAAAAGGTTCCGTAATTAGAATAGTTTTGACTTTTTGCGCAGAAAAATCAGCAATCATTTTTTTAGGATTTGGAAAAGAGTCCTTATAAAATTCTAGATTACCCAGCGTGCCTTGAATTTCTTTACCAAACCAATACAAATCAAATATAATCGCATCAAGAGGAATGGAGTCCTTTCTAAATTGATCTACCACAGATCTCGCTTCAGTTTCGGAATGGTATCCAAATCTACTTGCAAAATTCCCTAAAGCCCATCGGGGTGGTATAGGCTGACGACCTGTAAGATAAGTATATTCTGAAACGATATTTTTCCAATCGTCACCAACAATGACTTGATATGTTTTTCTTCCACTAATCGTTTGATAGCTGAGTGTATTATCTTTCTTCGAATCTAAATCCAAATATCCAATCGGTGCATTATCAAAATGAAGCGCATATAATTTAGAAGAAAGCACCATAGGAATGGTATAATTCATCAATTCAGAATGCGTTTCATAACCATAATGCGCTCTGTTATACAACTGCAAACGATATCCTCTTCGATTCATTCCCAAGGCTCTTGCGCCTCCACCATAAAGCAATTCAGTTGGCTCTAAGTTAAACTCAATACATTCAAGATCATCTTTTATATCATAGCCCCATTTTTCAGATGTAATGTACTTATGGTTATAAAAATAACTGATTTGAAAGGGATCATTTGGAGCATGATTAATCGCAATCGTAATTCCATTTTTTATCATGAGTAAAGTACTCCCTGTAGACACTTCACCTGCTGTAAATGGTTGATCCATTAGAGGTGCAACAACGGCATGAGAATATTCTGGATGTTTTTGACCATTAGGAATAAAAGTGGTTTCAACTATCTTTGGGGAATAAGCATAAAAAAGGTACACACCATCAGAAACTGTTACTTTATATCCATGAGGAATTTCTTCTCCTTTAACATAATTTCTTTTTGGATTTTGAGCCAATACCGTTAAGGGCAATAGAAATAAAACGAAGATAAATTGAACCCATTTATTCATAGTTATTATTTAAGTTCTAAAATCAAAGAAGTCTTAGCAGGAACAGCAAGTGTTTTTTGACCCAAGTTAATTTTTGCACCGCTTATTACATCTTTACCCTCTCCTACTGTTCCCATTATCTCACTAAATCTTGACAAATCGATTTTTTCTTCTGAGCGCGAATTATTTAATACAACCATTACTTTTTCGGCTTCATTATATCTAAAATAAACATAGACATTGTGTTCTGGTATGAACTGCATAGTTTTACCGGTGTGAATGACAGCTTTATTTTTCCTCCAATTGAACAGTAGTTTAGTGATTTCAAAATAAGCTTTTTGTTCATCGGTACGACCTTCTTGAGAAAGCACATTTTTAGTTCCTTTTTCTATAAAAGCATTTTGAGAATCAGTGGACCAACCGCCAGGAAAATCTTTACGAATATCAGCATCACCCAGAGACTTATTTCCTTTCATTCCAATTTCAGAACCCGCATACAATTGAGGAACACCCCTCATGGTAGCAAGTAAGGTCATTAATAATTTGTAATCTTCCAATTTCGGACAATACTCATTAAATCTATCCGTATCATGATTTTCAGCAAAAATCAAGGTATTGTTTGGCTCTGCATATAAAAAATCCATCGTCAAATTATCATAAATCCGATACAAGCCTTTATCCCATTTTTGTTCTGTTTCGTTAAAAGCCACTGTAAGCGCATCTTGCAGGGTAAAGTCCATCACCATCGGCAAATGGCTGTTATAACTTTGCAATTTTGAAATTGGACTGTCCTTTTGCCAATAAGAAATTTGTGCTTGATCATGCACCCAAACTTCTCCTGTAATAGAAAAATTCGGATATTCATCTGTAATTGCTTTAGTCCAGGAAGCAATACCCTCCTTATTATTATAACAATAAGTATCTACTCTAAATCCATCAATACCTGCAAATTCTATCCACCAAATTGCATTTTGAATTAAATAATTCAAGGCCAAAGGATTGCTTTGATTGATGTCGGGCATAGATTTTACAAACCAACCTTCCTCACAATATTTTTGATCAACAGCTGCAGCATTTGGATCTATTTGTGTGGTCATTCTATAATTGGTTTGCCCATATCCAGGAAATTGATGAATCCACTCATAAGTAGGCAAGTCTTTCATCATCCAATGCGTTTGACCCCAATGATTTGGGACAACATCCATAATTATTTTCAATTGTAGTGCATGTGCTTCTTTTACCAATCTTTGATAATCTTGATTGGTTCCATAGCGAGGATCTATTTTATAGATATCACTTTGACCGTAAGTATGATAAGAAAAAACGGTGTCATTATCACAAAGAAGTGGTGTTGACCAAATAGCTGTAGCTCCTAATTCCTTTAAATACGGTAAGTGATTTATGATGCCTTGAATATCTCCACCGTGTCTTCCACCTGGATTTTTTCGATCCATTTTTTCAATCATGCTAGCAACTTGATCATTGCTTGAATCACCATTAGAAAATCGATCTGGCATTAACAAATAAATCATATCTGCAGGCGTAAAACTCTGTCTCATTTTTGAATCTACCGCTCTTTGTTTGAGTTCAAAATCGTAAGATGCAACTTGTTTTTTTCCATCATAAAGTTGAATTGGATAAGTACCTGGAACCTCATTTTTAGTTTCCAGGGTAAGAAATAGATAATTTAGATTTTCTGTTTTTACGATTCCCACTATTTCGAGTCCTAAAGCTTTAACGGCATATTTTGCGATATTGTCGCCGTGTAGCATAACTTCTACTTTACTATGTTCCATATTTACCCACCAATTCGCAGGCTCAACATGTTTAAATAGAACTTTCTGCCCATAGACATTTGGGAGCGTAAAAGTGATTAAAATTAAAATAATGAAACGCTTCATAGCACTAATCTTGATGAAAAATAAATTGAGTTGAACCGTCTGAAAATAAAAGAAGAATAGGGCTATTCTTGGTTTCAATCGGGATTTCACGACCCATTAAATCAAAGGCTGCGGTAGGAAATGGTATTTTCGATTCCATTTCAGAAATTCCCACTGAACACGGATTAATAAGTTGATTATACACCAATTGATTATTTGCAGTATTGTATCGGTTGGTAGCATAACTAGAAAGTGATATCGGAATATGAGAACCCCAAGGAAATTGTATGGCATCCAAGAAATCTTGATCGGTGAAGCCATAATCATAACCTTTGTAATCGTCAGCTAGTGCAGCATCTTGAATGAGCAATTGAGTAGATTCCCACAATGGAGAAAGGTAATTTATATTAAAAAAATTAGCAAGATGTTGTTCCATATAATAGGAGAATCTGTCTTTAAAATAGGGAACAGCCATCAGTCTTGTAAATAAAGGGCGGGGTTCAGTGGAATTTTGCCAAGCATATATATTTCGCATGGACCAATTAATATTGAACCAATCCACTCCAAAGGTATTGTCTAAATCATATTCTATAAAAACAAATTTACCATCAGAAGGTCTTCGATATAGGTAATAATTATTCTTATTAAAAGCATATCCATCCCATTGACCCATCAATATTTCTAGAGCCAAGGTATTTAAATATGAATCCACATCTAAAACTTCTTGAATGGCGCAAGGAAATTCAGTATTTGATGTATAATTTAAAACATTAATAAAATTAATTAAAGCCGACTTATCGTTTAATGCTGTATTGGTCTTCAGCTCATAGGTGGAATAATTGTTAGCATTTGCACCTAAATAAGTTAAATTAGAGCCCCATGCACATTTATACAAATCCCCGGTGTCATTATTCAGAAAACGAGCTTCCAAAAATTGATCGTCAATATGCTCGACATTTATATACAGACCCCGATATTCATTATTGATAAAAAGTTTAATATAACTTGTCCTTGAACATGGAAGATTTGCTTCACGCAGTAATTCATTACAAGTTCTGGATCGCATAATAGAAACATCGTTATGTTCACCATTCAAATTCAAACTTTTTAAATTCATCCATTTAAAACCTGGCTGATACACATTAAAATCAACTTTAAAAGACTTTTTAGCGGCATTTCTTGAGGTATTACCTCTAAGTCTGAAACCAACATTCGCAATCGAATCATTCCAAACTGAACTGTGATAAACGAAAGTTGCAGGAAACTCATAATTAGCATCCATACTATCTGTTAGAATTGAATTTAAATCTTGAGGATTAATAATTATACGCACTTCAGCTACTTCATTTTGAAGAAAAGCATTGGTATTGGCTGGGTGCACCAATTGAGCATTGATAGATCCGATTAAAGCGAAAAAGAAAGAGCAGATAATTAATCTCATTTTACAAATTGTTTAGCGGAGTAGCTTGAGCCTTTTTTAAGAACAAGAAGATATGTTCCATTAGCGAGGT
>CANJQZ010000114.1 GCA_947476515.1 Flavobacteriales bacterium | reverse complement strand
CTACTTGGATGGTAAGATCAAGTTTGGATAACTTTACTTCAAATATTGCTACAGGTACTTCTAGCAATAATGGTAATGTGGTGTTGGCAGATACAGTCGTACTTGGGACAGCCTTTACGCTCATCAATCAGGTTACCTTTAGATTCTATTTAACAGGAATGGCCAACTCAAGTGCTACCTGGAGGGTGGACAATGTGAGTACTTTTGGAAATGTGGTGACTGTGAATCCTCAAATCTTTTATGCCGATTTAGACCATGATTCTTATGGTGACACCAACAACACTATTTCTGCTTGTTTCCTTCCGGTCTCTTATGTTACCAATGCCCAAGATTGTAATGATTTAGATGCTAATATCAATCCAAATACTGTTTGGTACATGGATATGGATGGGGATACTTATGGTGATACTAACAGTGTTTTTGTTGGATGTACTCCTCCAGCAAATTATGTCTTAAATGCTCAGGATTGCAACGATATGAATCCACTGGCAAATATTCCTGTAATCTATTTCACAGATGCTGATCATGACGGCTTCGGAAATCAAAATCAAGGTGTGTTCTTCTGCGAGAATCCAGGTTTAGGATATTCCTTGAATCAAAATGATTGTAATGATACTGACAGTACAGTTTATCCAGGAGCAACTGAAATTTGTGATGGAATTGATAACGATTGTGCCAACGGAATAGATGATGGACTTTTATTCATTCCTTATTTTATTGATGCTGATCATGATAATTTCGGATCTACAGTTACGAATACTTTTTGTGCTGATCCTGGAATTGGATATACTTTGGTAGGAGGTGATTGTGATGATGCTAATCCAAACGCTTATCCTGGTGCAGTTGAAATCATTGATAATGGAATTGATGAGAATTGTGACAATGTAGATAACTATGCTAGTTTAGACGAATTGAATACGCTTAATTTATCGGTGTATCCAAATCCAAATAACGGTATTTTTAACATTCAAAGCAATAAAATTTGTGAGCGTCAATTGCTAAATATTACTGATTTGAACGGGAAATCCGTTGCGCAATCAGTTTTGACAGGAACTGAAATTTCTTTGAATTTATCTTCTCTTGCTAAAGGTTATTATCTGTTAACTTCTGCAAATATGAAGCCTATCCGCATTATTATTCAGTAATTTTAAACTATTTTTATACTATAAATTAATTTATAGTATTGATTATGAAAATAGGTATTACTGCGCTTGCTTTTATTGCTTCCATTGGTTTTGGTTTTAGTCAAAAAGCTACTGAATTCCATTCTAATGCATGGCAACAAGAAGTGAATTTTAAAATTCAAGTGCGCTTGAATGATGAAAATCAAACCTTATCTGCTTTTGAGGAAATAGAATACATTAATAAATCTCCAAAGACTTTGGATACGATTTATATGCATCTATGGCCCAACGCCTATCGTAATTATAGATCGGCACTTGCCAAACAACAATATAATAGCGGTAAAAAGAATCTGTATTATGGTGATATGAAGGATAGAGGATCTATTGATTCTTTAGATTTCAAAGTTAATGGAGTGCAAGTGCAATGGAAAGAATATGAAGGTAATCCTGATATTGGTTATTTCATTCTGCCGAGCAGCTTATTGCCTGGGGCTAAAGTGACCATTACAACACCTTTTTCTGTTAAAATTCCTTCTGGAGAAATTTCAAGATTGGGTCACATTGATCAGTCTTATCAAATAACACAATGGTATCCAAAACCTGCAGTTTATGATGCCAATGGTTGGAATATGATGCCTTATTTAAATCAAGGTGAATTTTATTCTGAATATGGAACTTTTGATGTATCTATTACTGTTCCTCAAAATTATGTAGTAGCAGCAACGGGCGATTTGCAAGATCAATCTGAATTAGATTTTTTAGATTCATTAGTTGCAGCAACAAAAATTAATATCCCTAAATTTCTTCAAACTAAACAAGGTGGAGGTGCAACAACAGATTTTCCAGCATCTTCTAAACTCTGGAAAACGATTCATTTTAAGCAAAGTCATGTGCATGATTTCGCTTGGTTTGCCGATAAAAGATTTGCGGTACTAAAAGGTGAAGTAACGCTTC
Source organism: Flavobacteriales bacterium (assembly GCA_947476515.1). Lineage (GTDB taxonomy): Bacteria > Bacteroidota > Bacteroidia > Flavobacteriales_D > Crocinitomicaceae > UBA952. Next base: position 4,360 of record CANJQZ010000114.1, on the reverse strand, counting down.
CACATTCAGCAAGTACTGTCACCTCTTGGGCTATGTTTGTTCCTCATAACACCTTAACATGGCAAAATGCCATTGAATATATTAACGATGGAACTTATTACTATTCCTTGTGGAACGGTGATTATCCTTACCATAATGTTACTGCTATTGATGGAACTATCAGTGCTGGTGGTGGAATGGAATATCCAAATGTTACCGTAATTGGTAATGCAAGTTCTGCTGAAGAATTAGAAGTGGTAATTGTTCATGAAGTTGGACATAATTGGTTTTATGGTATTTTAGGTTCTAATGAACGCGTTCACGGTTGGATGGATGAAGGAATCAATACCTTGAATGAAATGCGCTATGTTGAAACGAAATATCCAAATAATAAAAGACTTTCAGACATGGTGTTAAACGGTAAGTTTCATCTCAATGACCTCGATCATCATGATATGGGTGATGTAATGTATAGAATGCTCGCTGCTTTCGGAAAAGATCAAGCGATTGAAACACATTCAGCAGATTTCTCTTCCATTAATTATGGGGCTATTATGTATCAAAAAACAGGTTTAGTATTTTATTATTTAAAGGATTATCTAGGAGCGGAACTGTTTGATCAATGCATGCAGAATTATTTTAATTCTTGGAAATTTAGACATCCACAACCACAAGATTTACAGCATGTTTTTGAAGAAATTTCCGGTAAAAAATTGGATTGGTTTTTTCATGATTTAATTCAAACTACTGATCATATTGATTATAAAATTTCGAAGGTAAAATTCAATAAGGATGGTGGAGTGGTTCAAGTTAAAAATAAGGGGAAAGTTGATGGACCAATTGAGGTTAATGTCCTTAATAAAGACAAATCAATCAATTCTTATTGGGTTGAACCAGGTCAAACTACTACTTCTATTTCAAGTAAAAAAGAAGCTGTTGATTATGTAATGATTGATGTGAATCGCGATATTCCTGAATTGAATCGATCTAATAATTATTATTATCCTAATATTCCATTCTTCATGAGAAAGCAAGAACCTCTTGCTTTAGAATTTTTTAGTGGAGACAACGAAGGTGGAAAAAATAATATTTTCTGGTTGCCGATCATTGCGGGAAATTCCAATGATCGTACGATGTTAGGAGTAGCCGTACACAATTTCGGTTTAGGTCCACGACCAACCCAGTATTTGATTGCACCTATGTATTCTTTTGGCAGAAATATGGTTTCTGGGATAGCAGAAGTGAGTCACACTTTTTATCCTGAAAACTTCTTCAGATCAAGTAAATTGGGAGTATCAGCAAAATCTTTCTCCACAAATGGAATATCAGATAATCCTCGAGGCGCTTATTTTGTAGGAATTAGTCCTTACTTATTGTTGGAGTTTGGTAAAAAGAAAAATAATCCATCAATCACAAGAACACTTTTGATTAAGACGATTGCGCGTCATGATCAATTGGCTAATTCTAGTAATTTAATGCTTGATCAAGTAGGAGCAATGCTGTCTTACTCTTATCTTAAATCAAAAGCTGATTATAAGTATTCCAATGAAACACGCTTGGAATCAATGCAGCACTTCAAGGGAAATGATAATATGTTACGCATCTCTAGTGCAACACAATTTGAGTTTAAATATTTGCGCAATACAATGGATCGTTGGATTAGCCTTCGCGCTTATTTTGGATATAATCTGTATTCAAAATCAAGTTCGTGGATTATAGACAATTACATGATGTCGCTTAGTGGTGCTGCAGGAACTCAAGATAATTACTTAGAAAATTATTATTTTGATCGCTATAATAAAGCGGGTATTCAGAGAGATGATAATATGGGTGGATTTAGAAGTACCTATAACCTACTTTCAAATTCATGGATGGCTTCTGTAAACGCAACCATGCAATTGCCAATTAAACCCGATCTTTTTGTTGCTTTTGCAGATTTCGGTTTGCGACCAAATAGTAATCCAAATAATTCAATTTCTTCTTTTGTAAATACGGGACTTGGTATCAAAATCAGTTCCTTTGTAGGTATTTATTTTCCTTTGTGGAGATCATGGAATATGAGTAATATGTATGCTAATTATGGAAAGGAAATTCGATTAACTTTGAAATTCAATCCAGCTGGAAAGCCATTGAAATTAAGTGCTTTAATGAAATAAAAAATAAATTATGTCTGAATTCAAAATCCCATTTTCTCGAATATTTTGGCCTTCATTTTTAGCGATTATCATCGCAGTATTTGTTGGATTATTTATGTTTCTGCTTGTTGTAGGTGGAATTATAGGTTCTTTTAGTGATTTTGGTCCTGAGCCGATTGCAGTTGATGAAAATTCAATTCTTCACATGCAACTCAATGGCCAAATTCAAGATAAAAGCAGTGCTACTTTTGATCCTGGAAGTTTTAGTTTGCAAAATGAAATGGGTTTGCCAGATTTGCTTTATGGTTTAAAGCAAGCTGAAAAGGATGATAAAATAAAAGGTGTATTTATAGACATTGGTGATGTTTCTTGTGGTTTTTCTACCGCACGAACACTCAGAAATGCGATTGCTGAATTTCAGAAGTCTGGAAAGTTTGTTGTTGCTTATTATTCTGGAGAATATATCTCTCAAAAGGAATACTATATTGGTTCTGTTGCAAAGGAAAATTATGCTTTCCCTAGCGCACCTTTTCAATTTAATGGTTTAGGTGGAGATATGATGTTCTTTAAAAATATGTTGGATAAATTGGAAATTGAAGTTGAAATCATTAGAGGAAAAAATAATGACTTCAAAAGTGCAGTGGAACCATTTTTCAGAACTAACATGAGTGATTCTAGTCGAGTTCAATCTGAAAGATATATCGGTTCCATTTGGGAGGATTTTAAATTGGATATTTCAAGGGATCGAAAACTTACACCAATGGCTTTGAATAAAATAGCTGATGATTTAGTTATTCGTGATGCTAAAGATGCTTTAGCTAATAAATTGATTGATGGTTTAAAATATCGGGATGAAATGATGTCTTATTTAATGAAGAAAGTAGGAGCGGAATCTGAAAAAGATTTGTCATTTCAAAATTTCGAAGAATATGCTCACCGTTTATTTGTGGACGATCAAATTATTTTAGCGGGTCAAAACCCAAGTATAGCAGTTGTTTTGGCTGAAGGTGATGTGAGTCGTGATGGTGATGGATTGAGTTCTGTTAAATTGTGCAAAGTATTAAGTAAGTTGCGTAATGACAAAAGCGTAAAAATTATTGTTTTAAGAATCAATTCTCCTGGAGGCAGCGCCTTAGCAAGTGAGGAAATTTGGCGCGAAGTTTCTTTAACCAATAAGGTTAAAAAAGTCATTGTTTCCATGGGTGATGTCGCTGCTTCTGGTGGTTATTATATCGCAACACCTAGCTATCGAATCTTTGCCGAATCTACTACAATAACGGGTTCTATTGGTGTTTTTGGTATGATTCCTTACACCGGTAAAATGTTTGAAAACAAATTAGGTATTACTTTTGATAAAATTGCTACCAATAAACATTCAGTTCTTTCAACCAACAAGAAGCTTTCTCCGGAAGAACTGCAAATTACGCAAGAAGAAGTAGATAAAATATATGATCAATTCCTTACGCGAGTTGCTGATGGAAGAAATTTAACTAAAACAAGGGTAAATGAAATTGCAAGAGGTCGTGTTTGGACAGGTAAAGACGCTAAAAGAATCGGATTGGTGGATGAACTAGGAGGATTGAAAGAAGCAATAAATTATGCGGCGAAACAAATTAATTCAAATGCTGCAGATGTAATCTATTATCCAAAGCAAAAAGAAGATAAGTTCGCGACATTTATAAAAATGCTAGAAGATGAATCGGAAGAATCTGAATTAAAAATTCAAACGAATTCTATACCAGCTGAATTTGTTTCTTTTTATAAAAAGTTAAAGCAAATTGAAAATAGAACTGGAATGCAAATGCGCTTGCCATTCGATATTGTGTTTAATTAAATTTTGTAAATAATAAGATTCTAATTTAGACCTTGTAATAGGAGGCTAGCCAAGAAAAATAAAACACTCGGCAGCGAATAACAAACACTAGGCTAACTTACCAATAGCTTATCGAGTGGCCCCAGCTTGCTGGGGATGTATCGAGAAAAGCGCATCTCGGCTTACTTCGGCAGGCTCAGCACAAGTACTCTGCACAAGTGTCAAAGCACAGGCCGCTCGATGAGCTTTAAAAGTGGATTGAGCGCATCTCGACTACGCTCGATGAGCTTCTCGAAATCCATCGGGAAACCTTCTAGTTTAAGCCTTGCAATAGCTCCAAGATTTCATCTTGAATCATTTCTCCTTTATCTTCATTATACCATTTTTGTAAAATGGTTTTTATCTCTTCAAAAATTTCGTTCTTAGCTTTTAG
>CANJQZ010000113.1 GCA_947476515.1 Flavobacteriales bacterium | reverse complement strand
CCTGCTATTAAATATTGTCTAAGATTTAACGCTTCACCTCTTGAAAAAACTACATTTCCATGACCCGTCATGTGCAGAAATGGATATAGAAAAAGATCTTTGCTGCCAACATCAACATAAGGAGTCTCTTTAGAAATATTCGTCCCTAACTGTTTATTGCAAAACGAAATTAAGTTTGGTAAAGCTGTTGGATTGGCATAATAATCACCACCACCATTATACTTTAATACAGCCAATTGATAACTACCTTGACTGATTGCTTTTGAGCAAACTAAAATCATTAAGGCAATTGTTACTATTTTACGCATACTACAAAAGTAATCGATTTTGTTTAAAGTTGATTTCATTGAATTATTAATTGTTAATGCGCATCTCGACTTACTTCGGCCCTTCGACAGGCTCTGGGGAGTCCAGGCTCAGCACAAGCAGCTTGATGAGCTTCATAAGTGGATTGAGCGTAGTCGAAAGACACAGTAAGTCGATGAGCTTCAAAAGTGGATTGATGCTCACCTTAAGCATAACCTATGAAGATAAGGTCATCGAGCGGAGTCGAGAGGAGCATTCGAAATAAACTAATTAACAATATTTTTCAATTTGTTCAAAAACACTTTGGCTTACTTATCTTTTCGATTGGATTTTGAATTAAATTTGTTCTCAGTTTACTGCGAGCCTTTTCGCGTAAAGAATTGTAAATTGAAAACCCTATGCCAAGAGATACATCTTTAAAATCTATCCTCCTTATCGGAAGTGGACCAATTGTTATTGGTCAAGCTTGTGAATTTGATTACGCTGGATCTCAAGCAGCTCGATCCCTAAGAGAAGAAGGAATTGAGGTAACTTTAATAAACTCCAATCCTGCTACAATCATGACCGATAAAGTGGTAGCAGATAATATATATCTACAACCCCTTGAGCCTGAAAGCATCATTGAAATTCTTAAAAAACATAAAATAGATGCTGTCTTGCCTACAATGGGAGGGCAAACAGCATTGAATTTGTGTATTCAGTGTGATGAGATGGGAATTTGGGAGGAATATGGTGTGAAAATTATAGGTGTAGACATCAATGCCATTGAAATAACTGAAAATAGGGAAGCATTTAGAAATTTGATGTTAGACATAGGAGTTCCAATGGCTCCTCAGAAAACAGCCAAATCTTTTTTAGAAGGAAAGGAAATTGCACAAGAATTTGGATTTCCTTTATGTATTCGTCCTTCTTATACATTGGGTGGTTCAGGTGCATCTATCTTATATACGCCAAAGGAATTTGATAATTTATTAGAAAGAGGTTTACAACTTTCTCCTATTCATGAGGTAATGATTGACAAGGCATTGCTGGGTTGGAAGGAGTTTGAATTAGAACTTCTAAGAGATGCTAATGATAATGTGGTTATTATTTGTTCTATCGAGAATTTTGATCCCATGGGGATTCATACCGGTGATTCCATTACTGTAGCTCCTGCCATGACGCTATCTGATACAACTTTTCAGAAAATGAGAGATATGGCCATTTTAATGATGCGCTCTATTGGGAATTTTGCTGGTGGTTGTAATGTTCAATTTGCAGTTTCTCCAGATAATGCGGAAGATATTATTGCAATTGAAATTAATCCTCGTGTTTCTAGATCTTCTGCCTTGGCATCTAAAGCAACTGGTTATCCTATTGCTAAAATCGCTGCTAAATTGGCAATTGGTTATCATCTAGATGAACTTAAAAATCAAATTACAAAGACAACTTCTGCGTTTTTCGAACCTACACTTGATTATGTGATTGTAAAAATACCTAGATGGAACTTCAATAAATTCCCTGGTACCAATCGCGAATTAGGATTGCAGATGAAATCTGTTGGTGAGGTTATGGCCATCGGTCGCTCTTTTCAAGAAGCATTGCAAAAAGCTTGTCAATCTTTAGAGATTAATAGAAATGGTTTAGGAGCTGACGGAAAGGAATTGACCAATCAAAATGAAATTCTTCATAGTTTAGAACATGCTTCATGGAATCGTTTGTTTCATATTTATGATGCTATTAAATTGGGAATTCCATTTAAAACTATTGTTGAAAAAACAAAGATTGACATCTGGTTTTTAAAGCAAATCGAGGAATTAATCAAGTTTGAAAAACAAATTGAAAAATTCAATGTCGAAAGCTTGCCTCAAGAGTTGCTATTTGAAGGCAAACAAAAAGGATATTGCGATCGTCAAATTGCCCACCTTTTAAAGTGTCTTGAATCTGAAGTATATAAGAAAAGAACAGAAATGGGCATCAAACGGGTGTACAAGTTAGTTGATACTTGTGCAGCTGAATTTGAAGCGCAAACGCCTTATTATTATTCTACTTTCGAATATGAGAATGAAAGCATAGTAAGTGATAAAAAGAAAGTAATTGTTCTTGGTTCTGGTCCCAATAGAATCGGACAAGGAATTGAATTTGACTATTCTTGTGTTCATGGTGTTCTAGCTGCTAAAGAATGTGGATATGAAACCATTATGATTAATTGTAATCCTGAAACAGTTTCAACAGATTTCGATACGGCAGATAAATTATATTTTGAACCTGTTTTTTGGGAACATATTTATGACATTATTCAGCATGAAAAACCTGAAGGTGTTATCGTTCAGCTAGGCGGACAAACCGCATTGAAGTTGGCAGAAAAGTTAAGTCGCTATGGTGTCAAAATATTAGGCACAAGCTACGAAGCTTTAGATTTAGCTGAAGATAGAGGTCGTTTTTCAAAGGTTCTGGAAGAAAATAATATTCCATTTCCGAAATACGGTATCGTAGAAAATGCTGAACAAGCCATCGAATTGTCAAATGATTTAGGTTTTCCTCTTTTAGTGCGCCCGAGTTATGTTTTGGGTGGACAGAAAATGAAGATTGTAATTAATCAAGAAGAGTTGGAACATCATGTTGTTGATATTATCAATGAGATGGGAAACAATCAGATTTTATTGGATCATTTTCTCGTTGGAGCAGGGGAGGCAGAAGCCGATGCAATTTGTGATGGTGAAAATGTTTATATCATTGGTATTATGCAGCATATTGAGCCTGCAGGTATTCATTCAGGTGATTCTTATGCAGTATTACCGCCATATAATTTAGGGGATTTTGTAATCTCTCAAATTGAAGACATCACTAAAAGAATAGCAGTGGCCCTTAAAACAGTTGGATTAATTAATATTCAATTTGCCATTAAAGATGATAAAGTTTATGTGATCGAAGCGAATCCTAGAGCATCAAGGACGGTGCCGTTTATTGCAAAAGCATACGATGAACCATATGTGAATTATGCTACAAAAGTAATGCTGGGAGAGAAAAAAGTAACTGATTTTGATTTTAAACCGCGTCGAGAAGGTTATGCAATTAAAATTCCTGTTTTCTCCTATGAGAAGTTTCCTGATGTTAAAAAGGAATTAGGTCCTGAAATGAAATCAACTGGTGAAGCCATTCGCTTCATTAAAAATTTAAAAGATCCTTTCTTTACTAAGATTTACAACGAAAGATATATGCATTTGTCCAAATAATTGCAGCAATATTGGACATAAGGGATAGAACATTATGGGAATTGTCCAAAAAGATGCGTTTAAAACAACTGTAATTTCCTACTTAGGATTATTCCTTGGTTATGTAAATAAAGTGGTGCTTTTCATTTGGTTTTTAAGTACTGAACAAATCGGATTAATTAATTTGATTTTGGCCGTAGGGCTTTTATTTGCTCAGCTTTCGAATCTTGGAACCGTCTATGTAACTTGGCGATTTTTCCCTTTCTTTCGTAACGCTGCTCGAAGAAATTATGGTTTTTTATTGCTGAATACCCTAGTCGTTTGTTTTGGAATCTTATTATTTACCATACTTTTTTATTTATTTCAAGGATCAATTTCCAATCATTTCAATTCAAAATCACCTCTTTTTGTTCAGTATTATTATTGGATCATTCCATTAGGAATTGCTAATGTATTTTTTATGCTTTTTGAAAATCATCTTCGTGGATTATTTCAGAATGTTTTTACTGTTTTTTTGCAAGATATTGTACTCAGAATTGGAGTGACTTGTCTCTTACTAATGCTTGCTTTTAACAGGATTTCATTTGAACTGTTTTTTATTCTTCATGTACTGATCTATTTTATCCCGGGTCTTGTTTCCTTTATCTATTTATTAAAAATTGGGGAGTTTCATTTTTCTATAAAATCCATAACCATCCCAAAACGATTCCGGAAAATAATGGTGTATTTTAGTTTGTTTAGTTATCTCAATACCTTGACCACCTTGTTGGTGATTTCAATGGATGCCTTGATGATTGCCTCTTATCTGGATTTGAAACAAACAGGTATTTATACAACGATGATTAATCTTACCAGCGCATTGCAAATTCCTTATCGAGCGATTGTTCGTGTCAGTTCTCCTATCATCGCTAAATTATGGAAAGCAAAGGATATGATTGGAATGCAAGAAATCTATGAGAAATCTAGCGCTGTCGGTTTGTTTATAGGATTGTTATCTTTTCTTTGTATTTGGACCTGTCGATTTGAATTCTTTTCTTTTTTAAAACCAGAATTTAGTGTTGGAATGTATGTTCTGTTCTTTTTACTTATCGGTCGTATGGTTGATATGTATTGCGGTTTGAATGGCACTATTTTTTCTACTTCTAAAAAATATAAATTCGACCTGTTTTTCACCGTTTTTTTATGTCTTGGTATCTTTATTTTGAATCTATATGTCATACCGAAATATGGGATAGTAGGAGCTGCATTTGCAACAGGTTTGGTGTATGTGATTTATAATTTCGCAAGAACATTTTATATCTACAAAGCATATGGTCTATTGCCTTTTAAAAGGTCTCAATTAAAATTAGTCTTTTTATTTTTTCTAGTATTTGCATTGATAGAAGTACTCTCTCAAGGAATTCCAGCGGAATGGTTGCTTGATAAATCACTTTCATTATTATTGATTTTTATCAAATGTACTTTAGTCCTGGGCTTGTTTGTTGTACCCGTTATCTATTTTAATATGGAACCAGAAACAGCCAACTATTTTAATAAATTGCGCTCACAATGGCGCTTGAAAAAAAGTTAATAGTTTGAATAAATAAGGTAATTGTGTATCTTCACATTAATTAGTTGCTTCATGAAAAAAATTAAAGTCTTATTTTGCTTTTTCTGCATACTCCAATTAGGTGTTGCGCATACTCAGAAAATAAAACCTGATGATTCTTTCACCCTTGAATTGGGATTGCCTAATGCTTTTGTGAATAAGCCATTCAAAACGATAATGCAAGGACTGGTTTCTGTTTCCCCTTATTATCAATATACACTCAAAAAAGGACTTTCCTTCGGAATGGGTTTGCACTATACTTATTTCGCTGTTAATGAGTTTCGAGTACCTTCTAAGGTATATGGAGGGATGCATACTGGGGCGGTTTTTGTAAAAGTGGGTCACGAAAAATTTTGGACGGAACGCTTTGGAACTGATTTAGGCATCAAGACAGGATATGCTCAATCTATTATTACTACAGATGCTTTAAAAGCAAAAGGCGTTTCTTATAATCAAATTGAATCTGTTTATGTTGAACCTGTATTAGGTTTGGTTGTAGCCTCAGATGTTAATGCTTCCTATCGTCTTTCTATAGGATATGCTTTTTATGGTTTTAGTTATAAGCCATGGCAAATTGGAGTAGATTCTCAATTGGGTTATGATCCTGCAGAATTCAATAAAAATTCATCCTTCTTAACGGTTGGTTTTGCTTATACCCATTATTTTAATGGTAAGAAAAGTGAATCAGGAAATTTTGATGATTAGGTCTGTAAGGCACCTAGATTAAATCTCTTGGTTATTTTAGATTGATCCGCCATCTCGATTCCCATTGAAATTACTTTTCTTGTATCTAGAGGATCAATTATAGCATCGACCCAAATTCTACTCGCAGCATAATAAGGAGAAGTCTGTTTGTCGTAACGATCTTTTATAGAGTTGAAAAGTTCCTTTTCTTTTTCAGGTGTGATGGTTTCACCTTTTCCTTTTAAAGTAGCAATTTCAATTTGAAGAAGGGTTTTAGCTGCTGCAGCACCACTCATCACAGCGATTTCAGCTGTTGGCCATGCGACAATTAATCTTGGGTCGTATGCTTTTCCACACATCGCGTAATTTCCTGCTCCGTAAGAATTCCCCATGATTACAGTGAATTTTGGAACCACACTATTGGAAACAGCATTCACTAGTTTGGCACCATCTTTAATGATTCCTCCTTGTTCACTTTTGGAACCTACCATGAATCCGGTAACATCTTGTAAAAAAACTAAAGGAATTTGTTTTTGGTTACAAACCATAATAAATCTTGCTGCTTTATCGGCGGAATCAGAGTAAATAACCCCTCCAAATTGCATTTCTCCTTTTGCGTTTTTTACAATTTCTCTATTATTAGCTACAATCCCTACGCTCCATCCGTCAATTCTGGCATAGGCACAGATTAT
>CANJQZ010000112.1 GCA_947476515.1 Flavobacteriales bacterium | reverse complement strand
TATCAGGAGCCCAATGCGAATGTTTATATCGCTTCCTTTATGCCGTTTATTTCTAAACATGCAGATCATCCTATCTTTCAAAAAATGGTAGAAGCTGGTCTAAAGCATTTTATGGAAGTTCATGTTTGTTGCTACCCCAATTATAAAGAGGTTGAAGTAAATTTTGTTGGTAGTATCGCAGGAATTTTTAGAACGGCTCTTCAGCGTGCTGCTGATTCTTTGTCTATTCGTATTGGAAAAGTTATCAAAAGTCCTGTCAATGGGCTGGTTGATTATCACATAAATTATTTGATAAAAAAGGAATTAAATTAATTAGCTATGAAAAGTTATTTCTACTTAACAGTACTATGCCTATGTACATTTTTTTCTTCACAGGCACAGTTCAACGCTCCCGATTGGGCGCGTAATGCTACCATTTATGAAGTAAATATGCGTCAGTTTACTCCAGAAGGAACTTTTATTGCTTTTCAAAAACATTTACCTCGATTAAAGGAAATGGGGGTAGATATCCTTTGGATCATGCCCATTAATCCTATTGGAAATTTAAATAGAAAGGGATCCTTAGGAAGTTATTATGCCGTTAAGGATTATAAAGCCATAAATCCTGAATATGGCACGGAATTAGATTTTAAAAACTTGGTTAAATCTGCACATGCTCTCGGTATGAAGGTCATTGTAGATTGGGTAGCCAATCATACTTCACCCGATAATGTATGGGTAGATCAAGGTCATAAAGATTGGTATACTTTAGATTCAACGGGAAATTTACAACCTACCATTGGAACTGATTGGTGGGATGTAGCAGATTTGAATTATGACAATCAGGAAATGCGTTTAGCGATGATTGACGCTATGAAATATTGGATTAAAACTGCAGATATTGATGGATATCGTTGTGATGTAGCTGGTTGGGTTCCTGCTGATTTTTGGAAACAAGCGAGAACTGAATTGATGAAAATAAAGCCTGTTTTTATGCTTGCTGAAGCGGAAGGGGCTGATATTCACGATAATTTCGATATGACTTATGGATGGGAATTTCATCACATAATGAATGATATTGCAAAAGGAAAGAAAAATACAATAGATATTCAAACATATCTTAATAATGAAAAAAAATATCCTGCAAATGCTTACAGAATGCACTTCACTTCTAATCATGATGAAAATTCATGGAATGGCACCGAAATGGAACGCATGGGAGATGCTCGATTTGCTTTAGCTGTCCTTGCAGCCACGATTCAAGGAATGCCTTTAGTATATAATGGACAAGAAACTTCATTGGATAGAAGATTGCTGTTTTTTGAAAAAGATTCAATTTCTTGGTTGAAAATGGATTTAGTAGATTTTTACACTAAATTATTAAAGCTACATCAAACTAATGAGGCGCTTTGGAATGGCTTAAATGGTGGAGAAGTGGTTTGGGTTTCAGATGTGAAAGAAGGATCTTATTGTGCCTTTACTCGTGAAAAGAATGGTAAAAAGGTTCTTTGTATTTTAAATTTATCTAATGCTGATCAAGAAATAGTTTTGAATGGTGCATCAGTTCCAGGAAAATATCATGATATTTTTAGCGTCAAATCTTCTCGATTTAAAAATGGATGTAAAGTAACATTAGCTCCATGGGGCTATCAAGTATTTGAAAAATAAATTATATGCAAGCAATTAAACCTAGACTATCTTTTTGGCAAATCTGGAACATGAGTTTTGGGTTTCTTGGAATTCAATTTGGATTTGCTTTACAAGGTGGATTCATTTCAAGAATATTTCAAACGCTTGGTGCCGAAAATGATGAAATTCCAATGCTGTGGATTGCAGCGCCACTTACTGGATTGATTGTTCAACCTATAATTGGTTATCTCTCTGATAATACATGGCATCCTAAATTCGGTAGAAGAAAACCCTATTTTTTATTAGGTGCAATTCTTTCTTCTCTTGCGCTTTTTATCGTACCTAATTCCTCCGCACTTTGGATTGCTGTTGGACTTTTATGGGTTCTTGATGCTTCAATTAATATAAGTATGGAGCCGTTTAGAGCTTTAGTTGCTGATCAATTACCTAAGGAACAACGGTCTTATGGATTTGTAATGCAAACACTTATTATTGGAATCGGAACCTGGGTAGCTTCAAATTTACCATGGATGATAGATAAAATGGGGTATAAAGATGCAGTGGTTCCTGGAGTTGTTCCTATGTATGTTAAAATAGCATTTGCCATTGGCGCAATGGTTTTCTTGTTAAGTATTTTGTATACTATTTTCACGACCAAAGAATATCCACCAGAAGATATAGAGGAATTCAAGAAGGAAAAGAAAAATTCTAGTTTTTTTAAAGATCTTTTCATTAGCATAAAAGAAATGCCATCCACGATGAAAAAACTTGGAATTATTCAATTTTTTAGTTGGTTTTCTTTCTTTACCATGTGGAGTATGGCAACGCCTGCTTTGACAGAACATGTTTATCATGCTCCATCACCCATAAAAAAGCATTTTAATTTCAAAATTAAAAAAGAGGCTGCAGACTATTTAGTAAAAGATGAAAAATACCAATCAGCTGCCAATGAAGTGGGTTCCGCTATGGGAGTTTATGGTTTATCATCAATGGGTTTTGCGCTCTTACTAACTTTTTATACTTCTCGTTTTAGAATAAATCGGAAACTAATTCATCTTGGTTCTTTATTCCTAGGAGGTCTTGGTTTCGTTTTGATGTATTTTGTTGATCCATCTCAATTAAAATATTGCTTCTTATTGGTTGGGATTTCTTGGGGAAGTATGCTGTCTATGCCTTATGCTATGCTTTCTAGTTCTGTGAATCCAAAAAGAATGGGCATGATGATGGGCTTGTTCAATATGTTTATTGTAATTCCACAAATTGTTGCCGCTCTTGGTGGTATAAATTTCTTATACAAATTGATGGGTGATCAAGCAATTTTCTCCATGACGCTTGCAGGAATTTCATTGTTATTGGCTGCATTAGCGAATTTATTGATTACTGAAAAAAGTGCCATTTCTGATTTGAAATTCGATGAACATTAAAGGATTATTGTTTGATTTGGATGGTGTTTTAGTAAATACTGAACATAATCATTTTATTGCTTGGAAAAGAACAGCTAAAAAATTAGGAATCTCATTTTCCGAAAAAGACAATGAGTTGCTAAAAGGTGTAAGTCGAGTAGATTCTTTAAAAGCTATTTTAAAACTTGGAGACCTTCAAGTTTCTGAGCAAGAGTTCGAAGCTTTGTTGACTTTTAAAAATGATATCTATTTAGATTCAATATCTGCATTGTCACCTGCTGATTTATTGCCAGGAGTAGCAAGTTTACTTTTGAAGGCTAAAGAAATGAGTATTTTGTGCGGTGTAGGTTCATCGAGTAAAAATGCAAAACCAATTTTAAAATTATTAGGTATAGATTCATATTTTAAAGTTGTAGTAGATGGTTTTGGAGTAAAAGACCCAAAGCCACACCCTGAAGTTTTCTTAAATGGAGCAGCTGCACTAGGAATAATACCCAATTCAATTCTGGTATTTGAAGATGCTGCAAGTGGAATTCAAGCGGCAAAAGCAGGTGGATTTAAAGCCATTGGTGTTGGAAATCCTCATGTGAAAGAATCTGCTGATGTTTATATTAATGATTTGACTGAATTCAATTTAGAAGAGTATGTATAATTTGTTTGAGCTTGATGAATGGAAAATAATAGAAAGATCTTTTGATCCTTCTAAGCAAAAACAAGCTGAAAGTATCTTTAGTATTGGAAATGGTTCTTTTGGTCAACGCGCCAATTTTGAAGAATCTTATTCAGGTGATTCTCTTCAAGGAAGTTATGTTGGCGGAGTATATTATCCAGACAAAACGAGAGTGGGTTGGTGGAAAAATGGATATCCTGAATATTTCGCAAAAGTTTTAAATTCATGTAATTGGATAGGTCTAAATATTGAAGTAGATGGTGAAAATTTAGATATTTCTAAAGGGAAATTAAAGTCCTTCTCGCGCGAATTAGATATGTATCAAGGTACCTTGAAAAGATCGTTTCGAATTCAGTTTAATAACGGCAAAGAATTAGAGATTACTTCTTTGCGTTTTTGTTCGATGGCCAATGAGGAAATCGCAGCTATCTCTTATAGTGTGACGCCTCTTAATTTTAGTGGAAATGTTAAGTTCATTCCTTATTTAGATGCGAAAGTGTTGAATCATGATGCCAATTATGATGAGTTTTTCTGGGAAGAAGATGCCTGTAAGGTTGATGTTAAAAAAGGAATTTTAACAACGAGAACTAAAAAGACTGATTTTACCGTTGCAACTGCTATGCGTTTTTCTTTCTGGAAGGAAAATGAATTGTTGGAGATTCATCCCAATGTCGCAAAAAGAGAATTTTATCTTGAAAATAATTTTGAGCATTTCTTAGAGCAGGGTGTTGCTTATACTTTGAAAAAATATATCGCTATTACCTCTAGCATAAATCACTCGGTTTTTGCTCTTGAATCTAAAGCGATTAATCAGTTAAGAGCTGCATACATTTCTGGCTTTAATTCTTTGCTAGAAGAGCATCGCGCTGCTTGGGCTACTATTTGGAAAAATGCAGATATTGTAATTGATGGTGATGTAGCTGCGCAACAAGCAATTAGGTTTAATATTTTCCAATTGTACCAAACCTATACAGGTAAAAATGCAAAGTTAAATATTGGACCAAAAGGTTTTACTGGTGAAAAATATGGTGGAGCAACTTATTGGGATACTGAAGCTTATTGTTTACCATTTTTCTTAAAAACTGCTGATCCTAAAATCGCCAGACAATTATTGGTATATCGCTATAATCATTTACAAAAAGCAATAGAAAACGCTGAGAAATTAGGATTTAAGGATGGTGCAGCGCTTTACCCAATGGTTACTATGAATGGGGAAGAATGTCACAATGAGTGGGAAATTACTTTTGAGGAAATTCATCGTAATGGCGCCATTGCTTTTGGAATCTATAATTACATCCGTCATACAGGTGATACAGCTTATCTGGCTGAGTTTGGTCGTCCGGTTCTGATCGGAATTGCTAAATTTTGGGCCCAAAGGTTCAATTGGTCTACAGATCGAAATGCCTTCGTTATGCTAGGTGTGACTGGTCCAAATGAATATGAGAATAATGTGAATAACAATTGGTATACCAATTATATCGCACGATGGTGTATTGAGTATGCCCTAAAAGTGAATGCAGATTTATCAGAAAGTATCGGTACTGCTTTGACGGATAAGGAAATAATGGATTGGAAAAAAATCGTTTCTAATGTTTATTTTCCGAAGATTGAAAATTCTAGGGTTTTCTTGCAGCAAGATGGTTTCTTAGATAAGGAGCTCCTAAACGCAAACGATATTCCTGAAAGTGAACGCCCTATTAATCAAAATTGGTCATGGGATCGAATTCTGCGTTCAGTTTTTATCAAACAAGCTGATGTACTTCAAGGTCTTTACTTATTTGAAGACCACTTTGATCAACAAACTATTCAAGATAATTTTAATTTCTATGAACCAAAAACGGTTCATGAATCATCTCTTTCTCCTTGCGTACATGTAATCTTAGCGGCTAAAATAGGAATGATGGAAAAAGCCTATGAATTGTACTTAAGAACTTCCCGCTTAGATCTTGATGATTATAATCATGAAGCCGATGAAGGTTTGCATATTACCAGTATGGCAGGTACTTGGATGAGTGTAGTGGAAGGTATGGCTGGGGTTCGGATTACTGAAAAAGGTTTGTCTCTTCAACCTAATATTCCAAAGGTATGGAAGAAATATGCTTTTCAAATTTTATACAAGCAAAGTCCAATTCACATTGAAGTGAATCAAGAAAGTTGTAGTATTACAAATAATGGTAATAATAGTATTGATTTTTCAATTAATAATACACCTTGTTCTCTCAGTTCAGGCGAAACTAGTAGTTTTAATATAAACTAAAATTTTAAATATGAATCGTCTTATTTTTAGATACTTAAGCATTTTCATCTTATCTTTTTATTCACTTTATTTGGATGCTCAAGTCAATCCAAAAAATCGACAAGTAGTACTTCAAGGTTTTTGGTGGGATTATTGGAATTCAAATTTCCCCAATGGATGGTCTAATTATTTAACGGAGTTAGCTCCGCGTTTAAAAGAACTTGGTGTTGATGCGATTTGGATACCACCAAACATTAAAAATACTGGGACAAATAGCGTTGGTTATGCTCCCTTTGATCATTATGATTTGGGAGATAAGTTTCAAAAAAACTCTGTTAAAACACGCATGGGCGACAAAGATGAATTGCTCAGAATGATTGCAGTAATGAAAGCCAATGGAATCGATGTGATACAGGATATCGTACTGAATCATGTTACTGGAGCCGGTTCCGCTTCGGGTGGTGGTGGACAAGATGTCTCTGCCATGGATGATGGTGCGACAAATAAATACAAAAATTTCAGGTATGTTAGTTATTCTAGTCCTGCAAGTAACGAAACATCTGCAAATTATCTGAGTCGAATGGGAAGGTTCTC
>CANJQZ010000111.1 GCA_947476515.1 Flavobacteriales bacterium | reverse complement strand
CACTTGGAATATTAATGCCGTTTTCGGTTTGATTGTTTTCTAATAATGCCGCAACAATTCGAGGTAAAGCCAAGGCAGAACCATTAAGTGTATGACATAAATGAGTCTTTTTATTGTCATCTTTAAAACGAAGTTTTAATCTATTCGCTTGAAAAGTATCAAATCTTGAAACAGAGCTAACTTCTAACCACTTATCTTGGGCGGCAGAATAAACCTCAAAATCATATGTCATTGCAGAAGCGAATCCCATGTCTCCTCCACACAATCTCAAGATACGATATGGAAGTTCTAATTTGTCCAATAAAGCTGCTACATGCTGCACCATTTCATCTAAGGCAGCCGCGCTATTGTCTGGGTGTTCAATTCTTACGATCTCTACTTTATCAAACTGATGTAGCCTATTCAAACCACGCACATCTTTTCCGTAAGAGCCTGCCTCTCTTCTAAAACAAGGAGTATAACCGGTTAATTTGATGGAGAAATCTGCATCAGGTAAAAGAACATCTCTATAAATATTGGTTAAGGGAACCTCAGCAGTTGGTATTAAATACAAATCATCTGCAGTTGAATGATACATTTGTCCTTCTTTATCTGGTAATTGTCCTGTTCCAATCCCACTTGCCTCATTAACCAATAAAGGGGCAATAAATTCTTCATAACCTGCTTGGGTAGCTTCCTCTAGAAAAAAACTAATTAAGGCCCTTTGCAATTTCGCGCCTTTACCACGATAAAAAGGAAATCCAGCGCCAGTAACTTTGACTCCCAATTCAAAATCAATTAATTCATATTTTTTAGCAAGATCCCAATGCGGTAAAGCATCAAAATTAAAGATAGGAATGGCACCTGAAGCAGAAACTTCTACATTATCAGCAGGTTCTTTGCCGTGTGGAACTTCTGCATTAGGAACATTTGGAATGGTATATAACAAACTTGTGATTTCTGACTCTAAAGCCTCAACTTTTATTTTTAAAGTAGCCTCCTGTGTTTTTAAAAGTTGATTTTTTTCTTTCAATTCTGCAGCAGCAGCTTGTTGTCCAGATTGGAATAATTCACCTATTTTTCTCGCTATTTGATTTAATTCTGCGGAAATGTCCTCTAATTCCTTTTTATTGGATCTCCATTGTTGGTCCAACTCTATAATTTGATCAATTATATTTTCTACATTAATATTGCGCTTTGCTAAGCTTGCAATAATGGTGTCTCTTTCTGTTCGTATTCTTTGTATTTCTAACATTTGAATGTTGGTGTTTTTTACAAATTTAAACAAAAGCAGAAAATAAGACTTGCTTTTACATTAGAGATTGTAATTAAATAAAATCAAAATAATCAACAATTTATTATTTTTCAAATGAAGAAAAAGTTATAATGCCATCACAAAAAATTTAGTGCGCTTATAAAATTGTTAATTGCTTTGTTGATTACTCATAAAACAATAGAAAAAGCAAGGGGTTTGTTTTGTGTAACTTTGACCATAAATTGATAAATCTATGGAGATTAAGGTAATTAATAAATCTGCGTTTTCCCTGCCAAACTATGAAACACAGGGTTCTGCAGGCATGGATATAAAAGCAAATATTCCTTCAGCAGTATCCCTTGCTCCAATGGAGCGGTGTTTAATTCCAACAGGTTTATTTTTTGAAATTCCGAAAGGTTATGAATGTCAAATTAGACCAAGAAGCGGTTTAGCACTTAAAAAAGGAATTGGTGTATTAAATTCTCCAGGGACAATAGATTCTGATTATCGTGGAGAAGTAGGGGTAATCCTTATCAATTTATCAGCAGAAATTTTTGAAATTCAACCTGGCGAACGAATTGCACAAATGGTTTTCTGTCCAATAATTCAAATCAGCTGGGCTGAAACAACTCATTTAGATGCCTCGGAAAGAGGCACTGGAGGATTTGGAAGCACCGGTAATAAATAAAAATATGAATATTATTATACCAATGGCCGGAAGAGGAAGTAGATTAAGGCCACATACTTTAACCATTCCTAAGCCTTTAATCCCTGTTGGGGGGAAGCCTATTGTACACAGATTAGTAGAAGATATAGCACAAGTGTGTGGAGAAGAAATAAAAGAAATTGCCTTTGTAGTGGGAGCGTTTGGAGCGGAAGTAGAAGCAGAGCTAATTCGAGTTGCAGAACAATTTGGGGCTAAAGGATCTATCCACTACCAGCACCAGCCATTAGGAACAGGACATGCTGTTTTGTGTGCGAAAGAATTACTTCATGGCCCTGTTGTTGTAGCATTTGCAGATACCTTATTTCAAGCAGACTTTAAGATCAACCCAGAAGATGAAGGGATTTTATGGGTAAAGCAAATTGAGGACCCAAGTCAATTTGGAGTCGTGCAACTAAACGCAGAAGGAGTAATAATTGATTTCATTGAAAAACCTCAAGCCTTTATTTCTGATTTAGCGATGATTGGCGTGTATTACTTTAAAGATGGAGCGCGCTTGCATAAAGAGTTGAATTATCTAGTAGATCACTCCGTAATAAAAAGTGGGGAGTATCAACTTCCGGATGCTTTGAGACGCTTGACAGAAGATGGCTGTGTTTTTAGGCCGGGTAAAGTGAATGAATGGTTGGATTGTGGAAACAAAGAAGTTACGGTATATACCAATCAAAGAGTTTTAGAATTCGACTCTGAGAAAAATAGAAAATTGATTGCTGATGATTGTGAATTAATCAACTCTAAAATAATTGAACCTTGTTTTATTGGAAATAAGGTATCGCTTAAAGACTGTGTAATAGGTCCGCATGTTTCCATTGGAAGCGGAACAAAAATTGAGGACAGCACTATTAAAAATTGCATTATCCAACAAAACACAGTGATAACAAATTCGGTACTTCAGGATTCTATGATTGGTTCTTTTGTAAAAATAAATAATGCCAAAGGTGATTTAAGTTTAGGAGATTATTCAAGTATCAATGCGTAAATCCATTTATATTTTCTTTATTTTAATTGTCCTTTATTCATGTGGAACCAAGCAATACGCCCCTGAATTTGATGAAAAGAAGATGATTAGCGTATTTCACCAGGGTGTTCGAAATCATATAACAGGACACTATAAAGAAGCCATTGAAAATTTTGAAGAATGCCTACTGATTAATCCTAAAGACGATGCGTCGCATTTCGCTTTAGCACAATTGTATTTGATTGAAGGTAATGCAGAAAAAGCGGCCTTACATAGTGAACAAGCGGCAAAATTAGATCCTAAAAACAACTATTATCTAAGCGAGACAGCCTTCATGTATTCGGAATTAGGACAATATGATAATGCTGCTAGTGCTTTTGAAACTCTAATAAAAAACAATCCGAGGGAGCCCAACTATTATATGGGATCGATTGAAAATTTCAAAAAAGCAAAAGAGTATTCCAAAGCGATTGCGATGTTGAATCGATTTACTACCTCCTTAGGAAATGATCCTTCCTTATTATTCGAAAAATATCGACTCTATAGCGCTATGGGAAATTCAAGCAAAGCTATAGAAGTTTTAATGGAGGGAAGAAAAATTTACGCAGACGAGCCTATGTTCATTGCTACATTAGTGGATACCTACCTTACAAGTGGAAAATATGACCTCGCATTTGATTTATTAAAAGATTTAGTTCAAAAAGATCCTGCTAATGGCTTAGCAAAAATGCTCTTAGGAGAAATGTATTTAGACCAGAAAGAAAACCAACTTGGCACAAAATTATTAAAAGAAGCGCTTGTTTGTGAAGGCCCTAGTATCGATGAAAAAATGAAAATTCTAATTGGGCTTCAAAAAGTTGAGGGATCTACAGAGGAACTTCTTCAGTTGTGCAATTATATGACTACTAGATATCCACAAGAAGCTAAATCGTATTCCATAAAGGGTGATGTACTTCTTGAGAATAAAAAAAATGACGCAGCGCTAAGTGCATATAAACAAGCCATTAAAATTGATCCAAATCTATATCCGCTTTGGTCGCAGGTATTGCTTTTAGAATTTCAAAGTAGCGCTTGGGATTCTCTTTATAATGATAGTAAAAAATGTATAGAAGCTTTCCCTTCCATTGCATTTCCATATTTAACGGCAGGAAATGCTGGTAATCAGCTCCTATTATACAAGGAAGCGAAAGAATTTCTACTTCAAGGATTAGAGTTGGCTAACAACAACGCAGTAAAAGCAGAAATTTTATCTCAATTAGCAGAAAATTCTTTCGCAATGAAGGTAAATAAAGAAGGTGTAGATTACTACGAAAAAGCACTTGAAATTTCAAATAATAATATTTCCTTAACTGCAGCATACGCATATCATTTGGCTAAAGAAAATATTGATCTGCCAAAGGTAGACAAAATGGTAAAAAACTTATTGATCCAAACACCCAACGATGCTCATCTACAATCATTAATGGGATACATTAATTTGAAGGAGAAGAAATATTCTGAAGGACTTAGCTTGCTTATATCTGCTAACCAAACAAATGATCAAGACCCCAGAACTAAAGAGTGGCTTGGTGATTGTTATTATTTTCTAAATGATCCAGAAAAAGCAAACTTCAATTGGCTAGAATCAAAACGCTTGGGAAATAAAAGTGCGAATCTATTGCTTAAAATAGCAACAAATAAATATCATGAATAAAACATTAGGATTACTAATTTGTGCCATAATATTTCTAAGCTCTTGCGCCCGCGTAATAGTTGAATCTCCAATTCAAACAGAAAAATTACCCCATAAAAAAGAGAAAGAACTTATAGCAATCATTGATAGTTTATCGCTAATTAAACCAAATTCACTGTATTCAAAACTAGATGTCAAATATTCCGATTCTAGCAGATCTATTTCCTTTAAAACTAGTTTAAAGATTGTAAAAGACAGTGCAATAAATCTCTTGATTACCTATGCAAAAATTCCAATAGTCACCGCCCAGGTAACGAAAGATAGTATTGTCGTTGTCAACAAAAGGGATAAATGTTTCGAAAAAGAATCATTAACTTATATAAAAAATATGTTTGGAATAGATTTTAGTTTGCTGAATTTGGAAGAAATATTTTTGGGTAGACCGTTGGATTATGATCCGAAGAATAAATATTTTTTAGTGCATGATCCTTATAGCTATACAATATCAACACATAAAAAAAGAGAGCAGAAAAAAATGGAGCGAAAAGCAAAAGAAGATGTGATTTTAAAATATCAAATCAATAAAACCGCGGATAATCTTGAAACAATTATTATAGATAGCCCTAGTGATTCAACAACAATTTCCATCCACTACCTAAGTAGACAATTATTAAATGGCATAAACCTTCCGAAAGATGTTGAGGTAAAAATTGAAGGAAAGAAAAATAAAATAAAAATGATTATTAGTTATGATAAAGTAGAAATAAATGAACCACAAGAATTATTCATTATAATACCTGAGAACTATGAAAAATGTAATTAGTTTTTTAATCATCTTCTTTTTTGGCTTTACAGTAGTTGCTCAAAACAGTGATAAGCTTCAAAAAGAGCAAAAGAAATTGGAGAAAAAAATTTCCCAAACCAAAAGTTTGCTTTCAAAAGTTAAAAAGAATGCGACTAATTCTTTAAGCGAACTAAAACTGTTAGACAACCAAATTAAAAGTAGAGAAGAATTGGTCCGTGTATTTGACAATCAAGTAAGAGTCGCCGAAACAAAAGTTATTGAAAAAGAAAATGAAGTAAAACGCCTTTATAAAAGACTTTCAAGTTTAAAAGTTCAATATAAAAAAATGCTTTTATTCGCCTATAAAAAAAGGAATAAGACAGGGAAGCTCATGTTTCTTTTGTCATCAAGTTCTTATAATGAAGCCATTAAAAGGAACTCTTATTTAAAAAAGGTGGCGGATTTACAACAAAAGCAAATTGGATTAATAAAACAACATCAAGGTTTAATTAAAAAAGAAATTAATACCATCAAAAAAGAAAAGTCTATTAAGGAATTGGCTTTAGTGGAGAAAAAAACTGAACGCGAGCAAATTACAGCAGATAAAAAAATAAAAGAGAAAAATTATTCTAAATTCAAAAAAGAAGAAGAAAAACTAATGGTTCAACTAAAGGCAGATGAGCGGAAAAAAGATGAATTAAAACAAAGAATTAACAGCGCCATTAAACAAGAAATCGCTGCGACCCAAGAAAGGGAGCGAAAAGAAGCTGAAAAAAGAAGAATTGAAGCTGAAAAAAATAAAGTTGCCGCTGTAAAAACGAATCCCGATCCAAAAGCTGAGCCTAAAACAACCGTTACTCCTAAAACGGAGATTCCTAAAAAAACGACGCCCATCAAAACTGAGACCTTGTCTTCAGAAGGATCCGTTATTGGAAAGAATTTTGAAGCGAACAAAGGAAGATTGCCTTCTCCGGTAAATGGCGGAAGTATTACAGAAAGATATGGAAATAATGCACATCCTACCTTGCCAGGAGTTGTCGTTAATAATAATGGTATTGACATCACCTGTGCGGCGCACACCAAAGTAAGAGCCGTATTTGAAGGTGAGGTAAGTGCAGTGATTAATGTTTCTGGTGCAGGAAAAGTGGT
>CANJQZ010000110.1 GCA_947476515.1 Flavobacteriales bacterium | reverse complement strand
TGGAAATGAAGAAGTGCTATCTAAAATTAAAGTTTTTGATGCTGATGGTAAGATTGAATTTCTAGATGCCTTTGGAGAGGAGAAAAAACAAATTTTACCCTCTGACATCAGCAAAGAAGAATTAGTTGAACGATATTTATCCGCCGTAACCCTGACCAAAACGGCTAAGGAAAGAACTAAAAAATTAAAGAAAGTAAAGACTTTTGTTCGTGTTACAGATTCAAATATTCCTCAATACTCTATTTCTTTTAAAAAAACTGAATATTTATTAAATCCTATGATTGAAGCAAATAAAATGGAAGTCAATGGAGCCGTTATACCAGAGTCATATTTTGATGGCTCAAAAGGTTTTAAAATAGATCAACAAGGAAAAAAGACTTCGCTAACAGAGGAAGAAATTGCTTCTAAAAAATTATCCTATGGTTTATTCCCTGAAATTAATTATGCAGCAAACGGAATGAAATATGAAGTTTTAGGCATTGAAAATGTTTCTGGAAAAGATTATTATGTACTTAAAACAAATGATAATAATAGCGAAACATTCTCCTACTTCGAAATGGAAACTTATCTAAAAGTAAAAACGATATCTATCGAAAAGAATGGAGAAAAGGTTCAAGAAGCAACGAGTACATTTGGAGACTTTAAAATGGTGAATGGACTGCTGTTTGCTCACACTTTTAATTTAAGTACCGAACAAGTAACTATTTCAGGCACAGTTTCTAAAATTGCAATCAATGAAAAAATTGATTTAAAGGATTTTAAAGATTAATTTAAAAACTTTCAAGCGCCAATATTTGCGGTATTTTTTTTTAATTTCCTAATTATGAAAGCAAGATTATTTATTATTTTTTTACTTTTAATTGGACCCAAGCTATTCGGTCAAAATATATTAGTTTCTAGTGGTAATGTTTTTGAAGGCGAACCCTATCTCCTCGTAAATCCACAAAACCAACAACATTTAGTTGCTGCGTGGATGGGATACCAATTGAATCAAAAAATAAGTATCAAAACATCTGTTTCAGTAGATGGTGGTGTTAATTGGTCTGCTCCAATAGCGCAAGGTCATGAAGTTGCTAACAATGCATCAGCAGATGTTTCTCTTGCTTTTAACTCATTAGGGGAAGTATTTATGTGTTACATAGATTATGATAATGACCTTTTCACTAATGGGAAAATAGTTGTCAGAAAATCTACTAATGGTGGATTCACCTGGTCCGCTAGTACAGAAGTAATTAACATAACAGATTGCCCCAATCAAATGTGTATTGATAGACCTTGGATGGTCATTGATCGATCTGGTGGAGTGCACGATGGAACTATTTATGTTTGTTCAATGAATGCGGATCAACCCACCTTAATTACCCCACCCTACTTTCCCTATTTAAGTGTAAGTAAGAATAATGGTGTAAGTTTTGAAACTCCTAGATATATAGATACGCTAAATTATTTAGCAGGTTCAACAATCACTCAAGTGATGTCCTCCCCTGTTGTAAGCGCCAATGGAACTTTTTATGCAATGTATCCAAGTTATGAAACCAATCAAAATCCATGGCCACGACATATTCTTGCAAATTCAACGACACAAGGAATTGGGTTAAATCATGGCGTGGCTTATCAAGGAATAGAAATTGGAGTTCAAAACAATCTGCTTAAACGAGGTGGGCTATTAAAAGCCGATCCCTCCAATGCGCTGCATTTAGCTTATTTTTTTCTGACTCAAATCAATGATGGTGCTGATGTATATTTTATAGAGTCCTTTAATGCTGGAATCAATTGGACTGATATGTATCGTATCAATCAAGATGCCATTTCCAATGGTAAATTACAAGATTTACTATGGGCAGATTTTGATTTAGATGGCGACTTACTGGTATGCTGGCGAGATAGAAGAAATAGTGCAGGAACAAGTTTCGCTGAAGCAACTGAAATATATACTGCGGTACGACCTAAAGACTCCCTTAATTTTAATCCTGATTATGCTATAACTTCTCAGCAAATTCAGCATGATGTAATTCTTGAATCTTCTGGAAATGACTTTATGCATACTTGCTTAGTTAACGATACTGCCTATGCTATTTGGGGAGATGTACGCAGTGGAACCTTAAAAATCTACTTGAATAAATGGAATATTTTTAGTCAGACAGGGTCTTTATTAGAGATTCCAACCAGCGAAAATATTTCAGTATTTCCCAATCCAGCATCATCCTTTATTCAATTATCTGCAGATCTTAATGGGGCAAAGTACACTATCATAAATTCAGATGGGAAAATTCTTTTTAGTGAGCAAATTCAACAAGAAAAAATCGATATTTCAACATTTCCAAAAGGAACATACTTATTGCGAATTGATTCAATGAATCATAATTATTCAGCAAAATTTATAAAGAACTAATTATACAATATGAAAAATTCCATAGTAGCATTAAAGAATATTTTCATTCTATTATCTTTGCTTCTTTGTTTTTCTATTGGTGCTCGAACAAGATTTGTAAGAGTTATGTTTAGTGGCAACACCTCTAACAGTGCAGCCATAATTTGGGATCAACAAAGAGGAGATTTCAAAGGATTATATTGTGACACCATCAATCCGGAACGGAATCAATATAAAGATGCTAAGCCATTAACATCATCTAATACTTGGAAAGGAATGCACACCCATTGCATTAGGTTAAAAGACCTAAAAGCAAACACAAAGTATTTCTTTGTAATAAAAGATTCGGAAGGATTTGGGAGATTATATCATTTTTATACGGCTCCCAATTCTCCCTCTGAATCCATATCATTTATTGCAGGAGGAGATTCAAGAGACAATAGACCTGTGCGTACCAAAGGAAATAAATTAGTACCCAAACTATTTGCAACAGCAGTATTATTTAATGGCGATTTTATAGGTCTTGACAACGAAAAACAATGGGTGGATTGGTTCGAAGATTGGGAAAACACCATCTCAAGTGATGGACGCCTAACACCAATGATAGTAACTAGAGGTAATCATGAAACAAGCAATAAAGACTTAGTGAAATTATTTGATGTTCCTAACAAAAAAGTTTATTATTCTAGTACTTTCAGTGGAGACTTACTTCATATCGTTTCTTTAAATTCTGAAATACACAAAGCTGGTCGACAAAAACTATTCCTTAAACAAGCCTTAGCCAAGCATACAAATTATCAATGGCAAATAGCACAATACCACAGACCTGTTAGAGCTCATGTTAAAGCAAAAAAAGAAATGGAAACCCAATACAAGCATTTCGTTCCTTTGTTCGAGCAATATGCCAACTTACCTTTATGTCTTGAAAATGACTCTCACACTTTTAAAGTTACCTGGCCAATTGTGAGTAGCAATGATGCTTCCTCAGCAGAGGGATTTAAAAGGGATGACACTAATGGTATTGTTTATGCAGGTGAAGGCTGCTGGGGCGCTCCACTTCGTGAAGCTGATGACGCAAAGATTTGGACAAGAGACTGTGGCGCTGTTAATCAGTTTAACTGGATTATCGTGTCTAAAGAAAAAATACAATTGCGAACAGTTTTATATGAAAATGAAGCTGATGTTGAATCGCTTTCCTACACTAATCGATTCACTATCCCAAAAGGTCTTGCCTTCTATGGGCCAAAAAATGGCGATTTGATTGAAATTTTTCCAAGAAATAAAGAACAATTTGAACAACATCTAACCAAATCAAAAA
Organism: Flavobacteriales bacterium; assembly: GCA_947476515.1. Taxonomy (GTDB): domain Bacteria; phylum Bacteroidota; class Bacteroidia; order Flavobacteriales_D; family Crocinitomicaceae; genus UBA952. The sequence goes on along the minus strand of CANJQZ010000110.1, from coordinate 2,834 downwards.
ATTAGAGATTTTCTTTGTTAATTTATTTTTCAACAATTTCAAATAATGCTTTCTCGCTTTGCAAAATGACTTAAATTTGTATTATGAGTGATTTTGTAGTTTCAGCAAGAAAATATCGTCCACAAACCTTTGATACAGTTGTTGGACAGAATTCCATTACTGGAACACTTAAAAGTGCCATAAAAAATAAACACTTGGCCCAAGCATTTTTATTTTGTGGAACTAGAGGTGTTGGAAAAACTACAACAGCAAGAATTTTAGCAAAAACTATAAATTGTTTCAACCGCACAGAGAATGTTGAAGCATGCGATGCCTGCGATTCATGTATTTCATTTAATACCGGTAATTCATTGAATGTTTATGAATTAGATGCGGCATCTAACAATTCAATAGATGATATTAAAAGACTCATTGACCAAGTAAGAATTGCACCTCAAATTGGAGATTTTAAGGTTTATATAATTGATGAGGTTCACATGTTGTCTACATCAGCCTTTAATGCGTTTTTAAAAACATTAGAAGAGCCACCAAAACACGCTATATTTATTTTGGCAACAACCGAGAAGTATAAAATTATCCCAACCATTCTTTCTCGTTGTCAAATATTTGATTTTAATAAGATAAAAGTAAAAGATATCGCAGATCATTTGGCTGTAATTGCTACAAAAGAAGGAATTACAGCAGATCCTGAGGCATTGCATTTAATTGCTATGAAAGCTGATGGAGCACTTCGAGATGCTTTATCCATGTTTGATCAAATTGTAACCTTCAGCGGAAACACATTAACTTTTCAGCATGTGATTCAAAATCTTCATGTACTAGATTATGACTATTATTTCAAAATCGTAGATTACTTTTTAAAAGAAGATATTGGCGCCACCCTACTTGTTTTGAATGATATCTTGGAAAGAGGTTTTGATGGACATCATTTTATAAATGGATTAGCAGAGCACTTTAGAAATTTATTGGTTTGTAAAGATGTTCGCACTGCTGCATTATTGGAAGTAACTGAGAGTATTCAAGAAAGATTTATTGAACAAGCAAAAGCTTGGGAAGGTCCGGTAATTATGCGTGCACTTTATGCCTTAAGTCAAACCGATGTAAATTTCAAAAGCTCAAGAAACCAAAGGCTTCTCATCGAGGTGGTTTTAATGCAACTTTGTTCCTTACAACAGGAGCAAGAAAAAAAAAATCCTTAACGGATCGAATTGACATACTGCCTTTTCCTAAGCAAACATTGCGCAAGGAAAAAGAAAAGGAAAGGGAAATAAAATCCAATGTTAGTCAGGAACCGAAAATTCCCTATGTTGCTCCAAGCAAGGAAATTGAAACCGTTTTATTAAAAGTTCCAACGGGTGCCAAGCCCAGTCCAATGATTAGTATTCAACAAATCATTGATGAGGAAAAAGAGGCAAAATCAAGAATCCCAGCCAAGTCCGTTAGAGAATTATATTCTTTGGATCAATTAAAAATGTCTTGGAAACGCTATGCTTTTCAAATGAAAGAGCAAGGAATGGAAACTTTCTTCCAAGCAATGATGCGAAAAGACCCAATTCACGAAGAAAGAGAAAAGGTGATTTTACATTTAGAAAACCAGGTGCAATTAGAATATATTCGACCGATACTTCAAGACTTAGTGACCTATTTAAGATCCAATTTGAAAAATGATTTTATTGAAGTTGAATTAGAAGTTCAAATTGACCCCAATGCTAAATCAAATATTCCGATAACTGGAAAAGATAGATTCACTGCACTGGCTAGGAAAAATCCAAATTTACATACTTTGAAGAATACCTTTAACTTAGATATAGAATACTAGGACTTGGAAATTCAATACATAGATGCTTCTAGAAAGGTTGAAATTGAACAATTTTTAAAAGAATGGTTCAATGACGACAAGTATATTACTGCCAAGACTTCAGGTTCAACGGGCTTTCCGAAAGAAATAAAAATTCAAAAAAAACACCTGATTCACAGTGCGAAAATTACCATTAAGTATTTTAATCTGAATCAGAACTGTCACCTATTTTTATGCCTGTCTACAGATACCATTGCAGGAAAAATGATGCTTATTAGAGCCATAACAGTTGATGGGAAAATAAGTATAGGTTCGGTGAAAAGAAATACCATGGATGACTTGCCAAAGCAAGTAGACTTTGTTGCTTTAGTGCCGATTCAATTAGAACACTATTTAAAACAAAAAGAACCAATATATGTCAATACTATTATTGTAGGTGGCGCTCCAATTTCAGACACTTTAAGAGATTTATGTCAAACCGTTTCTGCACCAATATATCAAACTTTTGGTATGACAGAAACACTTTCACATGTAGCCGTTAAATGCATTAATGGAGAGACAAATAATAACTACGAAGCATTGGAAGGAATACATTTTTCAACTCAAGGGGAACAACTTATTATTCATTATCCCGGGATTGGTCACGATGCATTATTGAGTAATGACATAGTAGAATTGATAGATCCCTTTCATTTTAATTGGTTAGGACGAGCCGATTTTGCCATCAATTCTGGAGGAATTAAACTTTTTCCGGAACAAATAGAACAAAAACTGAGTGGATTCCTACCCTGCCCTTTTTTCATCAGCAGCATTAAAGAAGAATCTCTAGGGGAATCAATTTGCTTATATATTGCCAGTGAAAAGCATTTGGATATTAAAAAAGAAGTATTGCTAAAATTACTTTCTAAATTTGAAGTACCGCGTTACTTTAAAATTGGAGCACCTTTTACCTACACGCACAATGGGAAAATAGATCGCTTAGGCACAATAAAAAACTACAGTAGTTATGAATGGCGAAAAGTATTATAAAATCCTT
>CANJQZ010000109.1 GCA_947476515.1 Flavobacteriales bacterium | reverse complement strand
CAACTGTTTATAATCTAGGTGAACTTACAGACATTCCCTTTGTTCATTTGCACAATCATACCCAGCATTCTATTTTACAATCTACTACAGATGTAAAGGCTTTGATTTCAAAGGCTGTTTCCTTAGGAATGCCCGCTGTTGCATTAACGGATACAGGAAATATGATGGCTGCTTTTCATTTTGAAAAGGCAGCAAATGAATACAATCAAAGTGTAAAGCGTGAACGCATTGCCGCAGAAAAAGAAGGGGGTCCCTTTGATAAAAAAGAAATCATACCGATTATTGGTTGCGAATTTAATATTTGTCGCAATCACATAGATAAGTCTGTACAAGACAATGGCTATCAAGTTGTTCTCTTAGCAAAAAACAAAAAAGGATATAAAAATCTGATCAAATTAGCTTCAATTGCTTACACCAAAGGAATGTATTATGTCCCGAGAATTGATCGGGAATTGTTACTTGCGAATTGTGGTGACTTAATCGCTTTATCGGGCAATTTAAATGGTGAAATACCAAGTTTAATACTCAATGTTGGAGAGGTTCAAGCGGAAGAAGCTTTGCTCTGGTGGAAAGAAACTTTTAATGATGATTTTTATATCGAATTAGGGCGTCATAATCTTCCATCTGAAGATTTGGTTAACAATAATTTACTCGAGCTTGCGAAGAAACATCAAGTGAAAATTGTCGCTACTAATAATACCTATTACATTGAACAGAAAGATGCCGTTGCTCATGATGTTTTACTTTGTGTAAAAGCAAATGAATTGGTCAATACTCCAAAAGGTCGCGGCAGAGGTTTTCGTTTTGGACTAGAGAACAATGAGTATTATTTTAAGTCGCAAGAGGAAATGAAGAGCTTGTTCTTAGATCTTCCCGATGCTATTAGTAATACGATGGAAATTGTTTCTAAATGTGAAGTTTATCATTTAGCACATGAAGTATTATTACCTGCATTCGATATTCCTAGGGAATTTATTGATGACGGTGATGCGGCTTCAGGAGACAAAATAGGGGAGAACAATTATTTGAAGCACTTGACTTATGAAGGGGCCAAAAAACGCTATGGAACCCTTAGTGATGCACTTGTAGAAAGAATAGAATTTGAATTAGCAACAATTAAAAATACAGGATATCCTGGTTACTTTTTGATTGTACAAGACTTTTGTCACGCAGCTCGAAAAATGGGTGTTTCTGTTGGTCCTGGCCGCGGTTCAGCAGCCGGTTCTGTGGTTGCGTATTGCAATTGGATTACGAATATTGATCCCATTAAGTATGATTTACTTTTCGAAAGATTCTTAAATCCAGATCGTATTTCCATGCCCGATATTGATATTGACTTTGATGATGAAGGCAGGAGTAAGGTGATTGATTATGTTATTGATAAATATGGAGCCAATCAAGTTGCTCAAATAATTACTTATGGTACCATGGCTGCAAAATCTGCAGTAAGAGATACAGCTCGGGTCATGAATTTATCCTTGCCGGAAGCAGATCGATTGGCCAAACTAATTCCAGATATTTCTCTAAAAAAATTATTTGGCTTAGAGGATATGTTGCTCAGTGAGGCACTAAAGAATAATCAAGAAGCGCTCTCTAACGCTAAGGAATTACGCCGTATTTATAGAGGTACAGATATGCAAGCGGTGGTTCTTCAGAAAGCAATGGAAATTGAAGGTTCATTGCGGAATACTGGAATTCATGCCTGTGGTGTTATCATTACTCCTGGAGACATTTCTGATTTTGTACCCGTTGCTACGGCAAAGGATTCAGATATGGTTTGTACGCAATATGACAATTCAGTTGCCGAAGCAGCTGGTCTATTGAAAATGGACTTCTTGGGATTGAAAACGCTTACTTTAATTAAAGATGCGGTCAAAATAATTAAAGAAAATAGAGGGATTGATCTCGATCCAGAAGAATTCCCAATTGAAGATCTAGCGACTTTTGAGTTGTTTCAAAGAGGAGAAACGGTGGGTATTTTTCAGTATGAATCGGTTGGAATGCAGAAGAATTTGAAGGAGCTTAAACCTACCGAATTTGCCGATTTAATTGCAATGAATGCCTTGTATCGTCCGGGACCTATTGAGTACATTCCTTCTTTTATAAAACGAAAACATGGAATAGAGCCCATTATATATGATTTAGATGATTGTGCGGAATATCTTAAAGAGACTTATGGTATTACCGTCTATCAAGAACAGGTAATGTTGCTCTCTCAAAGCTTGGCTGATTTCACCAAAGGTGAAGCAGATACTTTGCGGAAAGCAATGGGTAAAAAAGACGCGAAGGTTCTAGAAAAAATGAAACCTACCTTTATAGAAAGGGGTGGTTTAAAAGGACATGACGCTACTAAATTGGAGAAAATTTGGAAAGATTGGGAAGCTTTTGCTTCTTATGCTTTTAATAAATCTCACTCTACTTGTTATGCTTGGGTTGCCTATCAAACAGCCTATTTAAAAGCAAATTATCCAGCAGAATACATGGCCTCAGTCTTGAGTAATAACATGAGTGATATCAAACAAGTAACTTTCTTTATGGATGAATGCAAACGGATGGGAATTCCAGTTCTTGGTCCTGATGTGAATGAGTCTAAATTGAATTTCACCGTAAATAAGGATGGAGCTATTCGCTTTGGAATGGGAGCCATTCGTGGTTTAGGTTCTGTTCCTGTTGAAGAAATCATCCGAGAACGACAAAATGGTCCTTTTAACTCTGTCTTTGAATTTTCAAAACGCGTAAATTTAAAGTTGTGCACGAAACGAATTTTTGAAGCATTAGTATTTGCGGGTGGATTTGATTCTTTTTCAGGAGTGCATCGCGCTCAATATTTTGTCATGGATGCCAAAAATCGCAACTTCTTGGAGATTGCCTATAAATATGGAGAGTCATTTCAAAATAACAGCACCTCCAATCAAAGTGACATGTTCGGTGAAGGTTCTGGATTTTCACTTCCTGAACCAACAGTCCCTATGTGCGATCCATGGTCGAGTAGTTATGCACTCAGTAAGGAGAAAGAAATGATTGGAATTTTTATCTCCGGACATCCACTAGATGATTATAAGGTTGAAATCGACTCATTCTGTTTTGCAAATGTAGGAATGTTGCAAGATCTAGAAAAGCATAAAGGTGTCGATTTAATGATGGCAGCCATTGTTACCCAGGTGGAACACCGTTTGACGAAAAATGGCGATCCTTTTGGCACCTTGGTTTTTGAAGATTATACGGATCAGTACAGACTTAATATTTTTCAAGAAACTTATCTTAAGTTTAAACACTTCTTAACCCCTGGGGTATTTATAACGGTTCGTGGTCGTATTGAAGTTCCACGAAGAAGAACTGAATTGGAGTTTGTTTTAAATAATATTGAACTTTTGCAGGATTTGCGTGAAAAGCGCGCTAAAAATATGCAGTTAAAAATATCTAATAAAGAATTAAACCATCTAATGATTGATAAATTGAATGGATTATTTACATCAAATATTGGTGATATCCCAGTTCAGTTTATTGTTTATGATCATTTAGATGGTGTCGAAGTGAGCTTGCCTTCTAAATCAATTCGCATTAAGCCAAATCCAATTTTGTACAAGGAATTGTCAGCAATGGATATTGAATTCAAACTGAATTAATAGACAAAAAAAAAGCCCTGCAGATGCAAGGCTTTTTTATAATTTTTAAATTTATTCTTCACCAGAAAAAGGTGTTAGAATACGACCACAATGTTCGCAAACTAATATTTTCTTCTTAGTAACAATGTCTAATTGTCTTTGTGGTGGGATTTTATTAAAACATCCTCCACATGCACCTCTTACAACTTCTACTACTGCAAGACCATTCTTAGAATTCAATCTTAATCTTGAATAAGCAGCAAGTAATCGCTCTTCAATGTTCTTCTTTGCATCAGTTGAAGCTTTTGTTAAGCGGTCTTCATCTTTCTGAGTTTCACTAACAATAGCATCTAATTCAGCTTGTTTTAATGCTAAATCTGATTTCTTTTCTGCTAGACGCTCTTCTGCTTCTGTAATAATTTCTTTTTTCCCTTCAATCTTAATCTTCCCTTCTTTACCCTTCTTCTCGTGAAGTTTGATCTCTAATTCTTGAAATTCAATTTCCTTAGCAAGAGATTCGAATTCTCTATTATTTCTTACATTGTCTTGTCTTTCTTTGTACTTAATGATAGCAGCTTCCGAATCTTTTGATTCTTGCTTTCTATCTACCATTTCAGTTTCTAAGTTTTTCAACTCATCATTCAGCTTCGCTAAACGCGTTTCTAAGCCACCAATTTCATCCTCTAAATCTTGAACCTCTAATGGAAGTTCACCACGAATCGTTCTTATACGATCTATTTCAGAGTCAATTTTTTGAAGTTCAAAAAGTGTATCTAGCTTGCTTGCTATTGTTACTTCTTTTTTGCTTGCAGTTGCTGCCATATTCAAAGGTAGTTAATCGGATTTGTATTTAATTCACTTAAACGGACGGCAAAGTTAGTAAAATTTTCTTTAAGTTTTTCTACCAATAAATTTGAAGTGAATTGCTCACTTTCATAATGCCCAATATCCAGGTACATAATTTTATCTTCTGCATCAAAAAATTCATGGTATTTCATGTCTGCAGTGATGTAGCAATCTGCACCAGAAGCAAGTGCTCGATGTCTAAGAAAACTACCTGAACCCCCACATAATGCTACTGTTTTGATGTGTGTGATGTGTGCTTTTGTATGGCGAATCACACCACAATTAAAGGTGTTTTTTACCTGTGCTAGAAATTGATTCACCTCCATCGCTTCGGCTAATTCACCAATCAAACCCGCACCGAAAGATGTTTGTTTATTTTTTAATTGGATTAAATCATACGCTACTTCTTCGTATGGATGTGCCGATTTCATAGCATTTAATACTTTTGCCACTTGGGTTTGGTGTACTAAATATTGGGAACTGTTTTCTTTGATTGAACTGCGCTCACCAATTTTCCCAACGCTAGGACTTGCCTTCTCTTTCGGAGTAAATGATCCGATTCCTTCGCTAACAAAATTGCATGCTTCATAGTTTCCGATACTTCCCGCTCCAGCAGCGAACAAAGCAGTGTCAAGTTTTTCTTGGGCTTCCTGTGGAACAAATACTACCAATTTATAAAGTTGCCCTTCCATCGCTTGTAAAACCCGCGTATTTAGAAGATTCAACCTTCTGCCTATTTCTGCATTAACGCCTAAAGGATGGTTGTCTAAATTGGTATGGATGGAAAATAAGGTAATATCGTTTTTAATACATTTTCTTACGATTTTTTCAATAGAGGAATGATTTCCAATTTGCTTTAATCCAATAAATAATAGTGGGTGATGGCTGATAATTAAATTACAGTTTTTTGAAATGGCTTCGTCGACGATTGCCTCTGTGCAATCCAAGGAAACTAAAACATTGTTTACCTCTAAATCAATTTCACCTATTTGTAATCCTGAATTATCATAATGCTCCTGTAATTCTATAGGAAATTCATTGCTAAGCCAATCGCAGACAGTTCTAATTTTCATTATTCGATGTTTTTACTTAGTCCAACACTAAAACCTAGTCCTTTTGAAAGGTGTTGATAATCTGCTGTTTTAATATAAGTATTGGTGATCTGATAACGATAGGTCATCTTGCAAAAAACTCCGTAATTATTTTTACCAAAATAATGCAAGCCCATTTCACCTAGTGCACTAAGGGCAAATGAATTGCAATATATATTTTGTTCTATCTTAGCTTCCTTCGGGCCACCTAAACTCGTCGTCCATTGTTGATTTTGTAAATAGTTGATGTAAAGTTGTGCTTGTAATCCCCCTCCAATTGAAAATCGCAACTGTTTTCCTTTCTCCCATTTTATCTGTAAAGGCATACTCAAATAACGGAACTTACTTTGTGAATTAAAGGTGCTGTCTCCTCCTAATGCACCTTGATAGGAATATTGCTCGCCCATTTGAAGGAATTTCATTCCCCCTTCAAATCTTAAAGTAGGTTTAATTCCTGTATTGATTCCTAACTGATAAGACCAAATATTTAAGGCTGTTTCATTAGCCCGTTCACCTAATGGAATAGCTAAAAAATCGGTGTTTTGTGTCAAGTCTCGAAAACTATTTGTGCGGTTAAAATCTATAAAAGCATAAGTAGGCTCTATTTTCTTTTCCTTGACTTTTTTAAGCTCTTCTGTATTATTCCCAATGATTTGAGCCATCAACGATGGACTAATCATAAGCATTAATAAGCTCAAAAATATAGTATTTTTCATTTCGTAAATTTACATAAATAAAGTAATTAAGAAAATCCTAACCTAGGTCATTTTTTCATGCTTTCAAAGGTCTTACCTTTGTCTTTCAATTTTAAATATTTAATTATGACAACTACTTGGAATTTAGACAGCATGCACAGTGAAATTGGTTTTAAAGTGCGTCACATGATGATCTCAAACATCAGTGGATCTTTTGGTGCCTTTTCAGCAAATGTTGCAAGCGAAGGAGATGATTTTTCTAATTCAAACATCAACTTTGAAGCAGAAATAGACAGTATTAATACGGGTGTTGCTGATCGTGAT
>CANJQZ010000108.1 GCA_947476515.1 Flavobacteriales bacterium | reverse complement strand
TTTTGATGGTTTGACCTCTTATGAGAAATCGGTTGAACTGATCAAACAACATACAAGAAATTATGCGAAGCGTCAATTAACTTGGTTGCGGAGATATGATGATTTAATCGTTTTAGACCCCTTAAGCGAAACTTCTTTATTGGATCAAACCCTTAATTCTCTTAAAAAGTTTTGAGTTTGAATTATAGAATTCCTTTTGCTTTGGTATATTTGCTTCTGAATTTATTATTAATGGTTAAATTTTTGTTAAAATAAAACGGCTTTTAAAAATTGGCCGTCAAATTGATCTAAATTCACTTCAAAAATATTATCAATATGAAAAATTTAATTCTTCTAATTTTATTTACCACTTCCTTAACTATAATCAATGCTCAAAAAATACACATCAAGGTATTGAATGAGAAAGATACGGTTGTTCACCTCATAAAATATTTCGGTAAAGGTTTATATTATGCCGATACTGCTGTAATGAAAAATGGTGAAGTAACTTTCGATGGAGCGAAGCAAAAGGCAGGAATAATGGGTTTGTTGTTAACCGGTCAGCGTTATTTTGAATTTGTATACAACAACGAAGCTATTGACTTAGAGACGAGTGGTCCTAATTTCATTGATAACATGAAGGTTAAAAAATCAGAAGAGAACAAAATATTTATTCCTTATGTAAATTTCATCACCAAGAAAAAGACTGAGGCTGCTCAACTAGGAGATGATCGCAATAAGTTAAAACCAGAGGATGCGCAATTCAAAACCTTAGGCGAAAAAATAGACGGATTAAACAAAGAAGTCGAAGTGTATCAAAATACTATCATGTCGCAGCATAAAGATAAGTTGGTTGCGAAAATTGTAAAAATGTCAACAGAAATTGTAATTCCTGAAGCGCCAGTGGATGCTAAAGGAAATATCATTGATTCAAGTTTCCGTTTTCATTATTACCGTCAACATTATTGGGACAATGTAGATTTATTAGATGAGCGCTTGGTAAACAATCCTGTTTTTCATAATAAATTAGAATACTTTTTTAGCAAAAACATGATGATGCAACATTGGGACACTGTTCTTTATTATGCATTTGATTTTTGTGATCGCCTTAATCCTAAAACTAAAACTTTTGAATATGTAGTTGGATGGCTTACTTCCACTTACGGTAAGAGTCAGATCATGGGTATGGATAAAGTATACTTATTTATGTTAGATCGCTACTACTGTACTAAAAATGAATCTGGTCAATCTCCTGCCTATTGGGTAGCGGAAGATAAATTCAAAGATTTATGCGATAACATCAAAAATAAAATCAATCTTGTGGTAGGTGTTCGTCCGCCTAATTTAATCTTAAAAGATACTACCGATAATCATTGGGTGAATATGTATGACATTAAAGCCGATTATACCATTCTTTATTTTTGGGATCCAGAATGTGGACATTGTAAAAAAATCACTCCTAAAATTGAAAAACTATACACGGAGAAACTAAAAGCAAGAAATGTAGAGGTTTATTCTGTAGGAAAAGCCGTAGGTAAGGATTTCGAAGGATGGAAGAAATTCATAAGAGAAAATAATTTGAGTTTCATCAATGTAGCTGTAACGGATAAATTATACAATCTAGCTAAAACAGATGCGGGTAGTCTTGTTCCAGTATTCCCTGGAGAAAAAGGAAAGCCAACCACTCTGGAATCTTTGAATTATCAAACTACTTATGATATCTTTTCTACACCAAAAGTATTTGTTTTAGATAAAGATAAAAAGATCATTGCAAAGAGTATTTCCCTTTCTCAAGTGGAGGACTTGTTAGATAAATTACAAGGTAAAACGGATTCCGTTAAATTATTTCCTCCAGACGCTGAGGAAGATGCTCAAATGCAGAAAAAAGACTAAGAATGACAGACGAAATTAGTGCCCTTAAACAAATAGTAAGCACTACAAAAAAAGCAATAATATTGGCACACAAATCTCCCGATGGTGATGCTGTAGGCAGTTCGATTGCTTGGAATGTTTTTCTTAATAAATTAAATATAGAAACACTAGTTGTTTTTCCCGATCAACCCGCACCGTTTTTATTACCATTTTTAGAAGGGGTTGAAGCGCTTTATTTTGATAAAGACAGTGAAGCAATTAAAGAATTTGCTACAGAAGGAACCACTTTATTCTGCCTTGACTTTAATACGGAGAGTCGTGTTGGTGCAGAAGCAGAGGCATGGATTTCAAATTATTCTGAAAAAAGGGTAATGTTAGATCATCATCCCTTTCCTTCTGACTTCTGTGATGTAACCATTTCTAGAACTAAAGTTTGCTCTACAGCACAATTGGTTTATGAATGCATTGAAGAAATGGGGTATTTAGATTTAGTGGATTCGAATTTAGGGCAGGGGATCTACTTAGGTATCATGACCGATACGGGTTCTTTTCGCTACCCATCTGTAGATGCAAAGACCCATTTGATATTGGCTCATTTAATGCAATTAGGTTTGCAACATTTCAAAATCCATGAAGCAATCTTTGATGTCAACACTATAGATCGTTTGCAATTAAGAGGTTTTGCTATTGCTGAAAAGTTAGTTTGCATTCCAGGCAAGCCTATTGCGTACATGAGTATGACAAAAGAAGAATTAGTTCGATTTAATTATCAAAAAGGAGATACAGAAGGCTTGGTGAATGTTATTTTATCCATCGAAGGATTTTCTATAGCTGCCTTTTTTATGGAAACAAATGATGGTGTTAAGATTTCGTTTAGATCAAAAGGAGATTATTTTGTAAATGAATTCTCAAGTAGAAATTTTCAGGGGGGGGGACATCAATATGCTGCAGGAGGATTTAGTCCTGATAGTCTAGAAAAAACCTTAGAAAGATTTGAATCTTTAATTGAAGAATTGGCATGATGAATAAGTTTTTACTTGCATCTTTTGTATTTGTTTGTCTTCTTGCTTGTAAAGATGATGTAACGCCTAGTATAAAAAAGCCTGGATGGTCGAAAGCACACTCAGTTGGATATCATCAAGAGGTTAACGAAAGAGAACAAATTAATATAGCACTTTTTTTAGAACAACATCCAGAATTACAAATGACGGAAACTGAAACAGGTTTGCGTTATATGATCTATTCCACTAAATCTAATAAAGAAACAGCGCTTTCTGGTCAAAAGGTTAAAGTGGTATTAAGCATTAAATTGTTAGATGGCACAACTTGTTACACTACTGCAAAAGATTCGGAAGAATTTATTGTAGATAAATCAGATGTTGAATCGGGACTCAATGAAGCGGTAAAACTGATGCGTGTCGGTGACAAAGCAAAACTCATACTTCCAAGTCATTTAGCTCTTGGATTAGTTGGTGATCAAGATCAAATACCGCCATTAGCCATTTTATATATTGATATTGAACTTTTAGAAATTAATTAACATGATAACTACCTATCAATTAAAAAGTCTTAAATCATATAAATGGATTTCAGTATTGTTTTTCATAGCCTTATTAATTTCTTGTAGTGATACCAAGAAGGGAGAAAATATTTCTGTAAATCGACAAGATAAGCAAATAGTAAAACAAGGAAATCGAAGAAAGAAATTAGATTCATTGAATATAGATCCTAAATCTAATTTAAAGAATTTCGAAAAGGGTAAAATAGAGAATACTTTAGCCATGGAAAATGGTTTAATTATTAAGTGGTTGACTAAAGGAAGTGGAGAAAAAATTAAAAAAGGAGAAGTTGTTTTATTAGAATATAGATTAGCCTTACCTGATGGAAGGATAATAGATGGTAATCAACGCATCAAAATGCCATTTATACCCTTTATGGTTGGATATAACATGCAAACAAAAGGTTGGGATTTAGCGCTCTGTGAAATGAAAGTAGGGGATTTTGTAAAAGTTGAAATTCCTGCAGATTTAGCAAGAGGTGAAAAGGGAATTCCTGGAGTTATACCACCTAATACCGCCAATTGGCTCTACCTAAAGGTTCGTGCGCGTGTTACGCCTGAGTATAACGAAGGAGGTGTTCAAGTTTGGACCTTAATGAGGGGCGAAAAGAGTGATGCTGATCAAACGATGAATAAAGAAATACAATATCACGCAATTGTTTCAACAGCGTCCAATCCATCTGTAATGAACACCTATGCGGCTCATTTTCCTTTAAAATATGCTCCAGGTCAAAAAAATGTAATACCAGGTTTGCGTAAAACGCTAAATAATGCTAAAAAAGGAGAAAAGATTTTTGTTTTAGTGGATGCAAAACAAGCTTATGGATCAAGAGGTTATGTTAATCTAATTAAACCAAATGAATCTGTATTCTTCAACTTGACAATTAAAGATGTGAGGCCAATTTAAATCGAATTGGTTATATTTGACCTTCCTTTAAAAATTAAGTGTGCGATTTAAATTGTTCTGTATTGGATTCCTGCTACTTTTCTGCTTAAAACTACAGGCTCAAAAGGCTATAGATACGGTGGACACACCCATGGGAAAGATTGTAATTTTCAACAATCGTACCTGGAATTTATTGAATGAGTCAACTTTTAATGGAATTTTAAATACGCGTGTGCATCAAGAAGTACAAAACTATAACCCACCATTTAATCAATCTTGGAACAATGAAGCCTGTTTTACAGGTAAAAACAATGATTTATCAAGATTAACGGATACCATTATTTTAAATCTAAATTATAAAACCGATGATGATTTTACAATACCCGTTAAAGGAGTTGTGACATCAAGGTATGGTTTTAGAAGCGGGAGAAATCATAATGGTATAGACTTAGGTTTAAATATCGGGGATACTGTTCGTGCTGCTTTCTCTGGTAAAATTAGATATGCTAAATTCAATGATGGAGGATTTGGTAATTTAGTGATCATTAGGCATCATAATGGCTTAGAAACATTTTATGCCCATCTGAGCAAACTTATTGTCGTTCCCAATCAAGATGTTAAATCTGGAGAACCTATTGGTTTAGGAGGAAATACAGGGAGGTCTTTTGGCCCACATTTGCATTTTGAAGTTCGGTTTTATGATTCACCTTTGAATCCTGAAGAAATAATTGACTTTATGCTTAAAGAATTAAAAAAACCTGAATTAACCGTAAGTAAAGTGTTATTTAGACCAGGCGCTAAGCCAAGTGAAAATTTTGAAGTAGACCCAATGGCTGTAAATGGAAATGACACTATAGTGAATGTTCAGCCTATATTAAAACCTGTTGCAAAACCTCCAGTAAAGGTTCCAACTGTTCAAGTTAAATATTATAAGATTAAATCTGGAGATACGCTAACAGAAATTGCTGCAAGAAATAGCACTACAGTTTCAAAATTGTGCCAATTAAATGGCATCAAACCAAATACACCAATTCAAGTAGGACGAAGTTTAAGAGTTAAATAATGAAAGAAATAAAGAATTTTTTAGTGGTGGTTTTGATTTCATTTCTTCTTGGAGCTTGCTCTAACTATAATCAAATTTTAAAGGGTGACGATTATCAAGGGAAGTTTAAATTGGCTAATGAGATGTATGAAGATAAAAATTATGATCGTTGTATCATTCTTTATGAGCAAGTATATCAGCACTCTCCAAAAACGGATGAAGGTGAGGTAGCTTATTATAGGCTGGCAAAAAGTTATTACCAAATGGAAGATTTTTATATGGCGGGTTATTATTTTAGTGCCTATATTCAAAGATTTCCTTACAGTGTAAAAAATGAGGAAGCTTTATTCTTAACAGCTTTGTGTAGTGTTCAAAATTCACCTGAATATTCATTAGATCAGACAGAAACTTTAACTGCAATCAATAATGTACA
Source organism: Flavobacteriales bacterium (assembly GCA_947476515.1). Classification (GTDB taxonomy): domain Bacteria; phylum Bacteroidota; class Bacteroidia; order Flavobacteriales_D; family Crocinitomicaceae; genus UBA952. The sequence goes on along the minus strand of CANJQZ010000108.1, from coordinate 807 downwards.
GCAATTTGTTGATCGATATCCTAATTCCAACTTAGTTGATTCTTGTAACCATGTAATAGATCGTTTGCGATTAAAATTAGAAGTTAAAGAATTTGAAAAAGTAAAAGCCTATTCAAGAACTCAATATTTCCGAGCAGCTGTAACTGCCGCAGATTTATTTTGTGATAATTTCCCTTTATCTAATTTTAAAGAAGAAACCATTTATTTAGCAGTTAAAAATAGTGTTTCATTTGCTTTAAATAGTATTGATAGTAAAAAAAAGGAACGAATTGAGGAATCTATAGAAAGATATCGTAACTTTGCATTCGAATATCCCGATTCTAGGTACATCCGTGAATTAGATGTTCTCAATAGAAAGATTGAATCCGAATTAAAATTACTTACCGAAAATTAAAGTAAAATGAGTTATAAAAACACCAACGCAGAGAAAACTACCATTACCCGTGACACCATCTTAATTGAGGAGAAAACAGGTAATATCTATCAATCACTAGTGGCCATCTCTAAGCGATCTAACCAAATTAGCACTCAAATTAAAGAGGAATTAACTGCGAAATTGCAAGAATTTGCAACTACAACAGATAATTTAGAGGAGATTTTTGAAAATAGAGAACAAATTGAAATCTCTAAGCATTACGAAAAAATGCCTAAGGCAACCGCAATCGCTACTCAAGAACTTCTTGATGATAAAATTTATATGAGAAATCCTGAAGAGGAAATCTAAATCATGCGCATACTTATAGGAGTTAGTGGTGGAATTGCAGCATATAAAATTCCATTTCTCATTCGTTTATTAAAAAAAATAGG
>CANJQZ010000107.1 GCA_947476515.1 Flavobacteriales bacterium | reverse complement strand
TAGAGATTTTAAGTTAGTATATGAAGGCCCATTTCTAATAAATTATTGCACCAGATCTAAAAATAGCAACCGGATAGTATTAAAAAAAATGACGCTTCTTGAATTTCCTGAACTCATGGCATTAGATTCAAATTTCAATAAGGAGCAAAGAATCACCCATACCAATCCACAGCAAAAAGACTATAATTGGGCTACTGTTTCTTTATTGAAATGGCAGTCTTATGATGGGACTCAATTAGAGGGACTACTCTACAAACCTGAAGATTATTCTCCCGATAAAAATTATCCATTATTGATTTATTATTATGAATTAAATTCAGCTACCTTGAACAATCACATCACGCCAAAACCTTCCGCAAGTACCATAAATATTACGGAATATGCCTCAGCTGGTTATCTCGTTTTTGTGCCTGACATTCGCTATAAATTAGGACATCCAGCAAAATCTGCTTACAATGCAATTATGAGTGGAACGGATTATTTACTAAAGAATTTTCCAATTGATTCTGCAAAAATGGGACTTCAAGGTCAAAGTTGGGGTGGTTATCAAACGGCACAAGTTATCACAATGACAAATCGTTATGCTGCAGCAATGGCTGGAGCTCCCGTAGCAAATATGTTTTCTGCTTATGGAGGCATCCGCTGGGGCACAGGAATTAATCGTCAATTTCAGTATGAATCTTCTCAAAGTAGAATTGGAAAAACAATTTGGGAAGCACCTGAATTGTATATAGAAAACTCACCTTTGTTCCACTTGCCAAAAATAAAAACACCGCTGTTGATCATGTCGAATGATTCCGATGGATCCGTTCCATGGTACCAAGGACTTGAACTTTTCAATGGAATGCGTCGCTTAGAAAAACCTTGTTGGCTGCTCAATTATAATGAAGATGACCATAATCTAACGCGTTTGCCCAATAAAATTGACCTAAGTATAAGAATGAGACAATTCTTTGATCATTATTTAATGGATCAAGCAGCACCAATTTGGATGATTGAAGGAATCCCGGCGGAGCGTAAAGGGAAGGTAAGTGGTTATTAATCAACTTGTAAATGAACAAAATGAAATTTCATTAGTTAATATAATATGCAAAAGGGATTCTTGTTTTTAATATTTTTTATTTTCTTCCAATCCTTTGGGTTCTCCCAAAAGAAGGAAACCAAAACAGCTTATTTCGCAAGTGGATGTTTTTGGTGTACAGAGGCACTGTTTGAATTAATTGTAGGCGTAAAATCTGTCGAATCTGGTTATACGGGAGGGTCAACAAAGAATCCAACCTACGAGCAAGTGTGTTCTGGAAAAACAGGACATGCTGAAGCAGTAAAAGTGGTTTATTATCCCCATCTTGTGAGTTATGAAAAATTAATCAGAGCCTTCTTTGATTCGCATGATCCTTCCACCAAAAATCAACAAGGGCCAGATCGTGGTACGCAATATCGTTCTGCAATTTTTTATCAAAATGAGGCTGAAAAAGAAGCGGCATGGACTTATATTAAACAGCTAAAATCAAAAGGAATTCATTCAAATATTAGTACCGAAGTAGTTCTTTTTTCTAAATTTTATCCAGCCGAATATTACCACCAAGACTTTGAAAAATTGAATCCTGATAATCCTTATGTAAGATCAGTTGGTCTGCCCAGAATTAAAGCCTTTAAAAAGAAAACTAAAATTCCTCTCCATGAATAAAGTACTCCTCACTCTAATAATTATTGTTTCTGTCTTTTTTGTTTTCCAAATCATTAGTGCTATGAAAAATAGTGATATAGAAACCCCAAAATATGAAGTTTTAAAAACTTATAAAGATTTTGAATTGAGGCAATATGAAGCCATGCTTCTTGCAACTACCAATTTAGGACCATCGAGTTTTGATCAAAAATCGAGTGAAGGTTTTAGAACAATTGCCTCTTATATTTTTGGTAAAAACCAAACAAATGAAAAAATCGCCATGACGGCACCGGTTATATATCATGCAGACTCGGCTTCAACACTTTCTTTTGTTGTGCCTCAAAGCAATGCTAAAGGCACTATGCCGACGCCTATTGATGAAAATATATCCTTTGTGAAACAAGAGCCCAAACTACTAGCAGTGCTCACTTTCTCAGGATTTGTAAACGACAAAAAGATTAATGAGAGGTTTATTGAATTAAAAAAAGCACTTCTTAGAGAGGGATTTGAAATTAAAGGAAAAGGATATTATTTTGGCTACAATCCCCCTTGGCAATTGATTGGCAGGAAAAATGAAGTAGCATTTGAACTTGAAAGTGTGCATTAGTAGTTTCTTTTTCTCAAATTTGCAGGATAAATTTAGGAATGGAAAAATTAAGTAACTATATCAATGGCGCATATCTAGCTCCAGTGGATTTAAAATATTTTGACAATTTTGATCCTTCAACAGGTGAAGTTTATTGTCTAATACCAGATTCAGATGAACAGGATTTAGAGCTTGCAATTACTGCTGCAGAGTCAGCATTTCCTATTTGGTCCTCGATGTCTGCAGAAGAAAGAAGTAAAATTTTGATTCGCTTTTCTGAAGGGATTGAAAAACGATTGGAGGAGTTTGTTGCAGCAGAATCAAAAGACAATGGTAAACCAATTACGCTTGCTCGTCATGTAGATATTCCTCGCGCTGTTTCTAATTTCCATTTTTTCGCAACTGCGATTCTTCATTTTGCTTCAGAATCTCATTACATGGAAGGAGTTGGGATTAATTATACCACACGAAAACCCATTGGAATTGTAGGATGTATTTCACCATGGAATTTGCCTCTGTATTTGTTTACTTGGAAAATTGCTCCTGCTTTGGCCGCGGGGAATTGTGTAATAGCAAAACCTAGTGAAATCACCCCTTACACGGCAACGCTTTTAGGCGAAATTGCAACTGACGCTGGTTTGCCCGCTGGAGTTCTTAATATCTTAAACGGTAAAGGTTCACAAATCGGAGATGCAATCGTGCGTCACCCAAAAGTTAAAGCGATTTCTTTTACTGGTGGAACAGCAACTGGTGAACATATAGCTCGAACAGCAGCACCTATGTTTAAAAAACTTTCATTGGAATTGGGCGGTAAAAATCCTACGATTATTTTTGACGATTGTGATTTTGATGATGCCTTGACCACTACTGTTCGTTCCTCTTTTGCCAATCAGGGACAAATTTGCTTGTGTGGATCTAGAATATTTGTTCAAAAAGGTATTTATGAGAAATTCAAAGATGCATTTATAGAAAAAATTAACAAATCAATAGTTTCCTATCCACAAGATCCAAAGGCGCATTTGGGTGCTATTGTTTCTGAGCAACACATGGAGAAAGTACTATCGTACATCCAACTTGCAAAAGAGGAGGGGGGGCACATCCGCACAGGAGGAAATCGAGTATTTTTACCTGCACCTCATGATAAAGGATATTACTTAGCCCCAACTATCATTGAGGGATTACCCTATGATTGTCGTACGAATCAAGAAGAAATTTTTGGTCCCGTGGTAACAATCTCAGTTTTTGAAACGGAAGAAGAGGTTCTTGCGGCGGCAAATTCGACTAAATATGGCTTAGCATCTTCCGTTTGGACGACTAATTTGAAAAAAGCACATCGTGTTGCAGATCAATTAGAAATGGGAATTATTTGGATAAATGCCTGGTTGGTGAGGGATCTTAGAACGCCTTTCGGTGGTGTAAAATCATCTGGAGTTGGAAGAGAAGGCGGATGGGAAGCATTAAGGTTCTTTACCGAAGCAAAAAACATTTTTGTAAAGGTCGATTAATTCTAATATTCAAGAGCAACAACACCGGTAACCTCAGGAGCTACTTTGATAACTGCTTCTTCAATTCCTGCTTTTAAAGTCATACTGCTCATAGAACAATCTTGGCATGCACCTGTTAATCTAACCTGAACAACAGCTTCATCAGTAATGTCTACGAATTCAACATCTCCTCCATCAGCATTAAGAAAGGGTCGAATTTGCTCCATCGCGAATAACACTTTTTCTTTAATTGATTCTTTATTTAATTTAGCCATTGCTTAATTACTTTTTGCATCTTCAATTTCAACTATTTTCGATATAAAGGTATCAACTAATTCCATAAATGCAATTTCGCTAGGCGAACCAGATTGAAATACTGCTGGACGGCCCGCATCACCAGCCTCGCGAACACTTTGAACCAATGGTATTGCGCCTAGAAATGGCACATTCATTCCTTCTGCTAAATTTTTTGCACCATCTCTTCCAAAAATAAAATATTGATGATCAGGTAATTCAGCAGGAGTAAACCAAGCCATATTTTCTACTACACCAACGATAGGCACCTTCATGCCTTCCATTTTAAACATATTAATCCCTCTTCGGGCATCGGCTAAAGCAACTTCTTGTGGTGTACTTACGATTACTACGCCATCTAATGGAGCCGTTTGAACCAAAGATAAATGAATATCTCCTGTCCCAGGAGGCAAGTCAATCAATAAATAATCAAGTTCCCCCCAATTAGCATCGGTTATCATTTGAGTTAAAGCCTTTGCAGCCATCGGTCCTCTCCAAACTACAGCATTATCCTGATCTGTGAAGAAACCAATGGATAGAATTTTTACTCCAAGACTTTGTACTGGCTCCATCAGTTGTTGCTCACCAACAGTTACCATAACAGGTCTTTCACCAACAACATCAAACATAGTGGGAATGGATGGCCCATAAATATCGGCATCTATTATTCCTACTTTGAATCCTTTTTTGGTTAAGCCGCCTGCTAAATTGGTAGTAATAGTTGATTTTCCAACACCTCCTTTTCCTGAAGCAATTGCAATGATTTTCTTTACTTGGGGTAAAATTGATCTATTAGAAGCGCGCAATTCTTTGACTTTTCCGTTAATGGTGCAATTGATTAGGAGTTCAGCTCCAAATTCTCTTTTCAGATTAAATTCAATCGCTTCTTGCATTCTTTTTCTAGCATGTAATGCTGGATTAGAAATAGCAACTGTTAATACTACTTTGTTATCCTCAATCTCTAGTTGTTCGACTAAGTTTGCACTCAGTAAATCCTTCTTTAATTCTGGTTCTGTTATTTTGCCTAACACCGCTAATACCGCCTCCCTTGTAATTTTCATTCTTAATTATTTTAATGACTTAATTGATTTTTCCATGAATTTAACGACCTTCAAGGTGTTGCCTGCTTCGCGATTTTTTATTTCGTAATTGTAACCATTGATGCGCTTAACCCCATATATATGATAACTTTGATGTCTAATTCTTGAAGCGCGAATCCGTCGATCATTCATTATTTCTCTCTTGAATATTACCAAACTATCTTGGTCTTTAATTATGGAAATCTTGAACAAATTCTTACTTTTTATTTTGGCTCTAAATTCTGACATTAATGAATTAAAGTCACCATAGTCCTCAATGAATAATTCAAAATTAGGCCCTGCACTGACCATCCATTTAAAATCTTCTGTATGTAGAACATTAGCTTTGAAAGAGGCTCCAATTCCTGCAGTTTCATCAGGAATGAATATTGATGCTTCTAAATCTGTCGGTCTTAAGTCAATTTCTTTAAATTGATAATATTCGTCCGGATCAATTACGGCTGAATCTTTTTGTTTTAAATTATCAATCGTCACATCACAAGACGAAAATAAAAGCAGGGTAAACGAATAAAAAAAACAAAAATATTTTTTACTGCTAATCATACACAAAGATAATCATTTAGGATGCTTAATTTTGATTTTAAAATCAATTACAATGAAAAAAAACATCGTCATTTTTGCTACCTCCCTATTTTCGCTAGCCATAATTCTTGGTGCCTTTGGCGCTCATGGATTAAAACAATTAGTGGATAAGAATTCTGTTGATAGTTTCGAGGTTGGAATTAGATATCAATTTTACATTTCTATTGCTATTTTAATTTTAGGTCTTAATGCTGATAAATTCACCTTTTCGATTCAAAGGATTTGTGTTCTTATGGCTCTTGGATTGACTTTATTTTCAGGTTCTATTTATCTCCTCGCCATAAAAGAATTACTCCCGTTTTCTCTTCGTTTCCTTGGTCCAGTGACTCCAATAGGAGGATTGATTATGATTATTTGCTTTGGATTATTTATTTATAAACTTGCACGGAGTCCCAAGTAAATCTGATTTAATTTTAAGATATCGGGTCAAGAGGGTTGTAACATTGCCTCGGAATTAGTCGACTATTAAAATCATTTTAATGCACTTAAATAGTTGTATAAAAATTGAATTTTTTAATGGTTTTCCCACCTAAAAACCTTAACTTTGTTTGGTAAAACAAAGCGTTAAAACAGGATGGATAAGGTTTCTTACGTCGGTAATGCCGATATAAATGCAATTGAATTTCTCTACAATCAGTATCTAAAAGATCCTGAAAGTGTTGATGAAGGGTGGAAGAAGTTTTTCGAAGGATTTGAATTTGCGAAGACAAATTTTGATGAAGAATCAGTAATTCCTGAAAATTTCCAAAAGGAATTTAAGGTCTTGAATCTAATTAACGCCTACCGTACGCGTGGACATTTATTCACCCAAACTAACCCTGTTAGGGAAAGAAGAAAATATGCACCAACTTTAGATTTAGTTAATTATGGATTAGAGGATTCTGATCTTTCTTTAACTTTTCAAGCTGGTAGTGAGCTAGGACTTGGTGCAACTACACTTCAGAAGATTATAGATCATTTAAAATTGAGTTATTGTCAGTCTATTGGTGTTGAATATATGTACATCCGAACTCCGAAAAGACTGGAATGGATTAAAAATAAAATGGAGGCAATTGATAAACATGTTTTTACAAAAGCTGAAAAATTAGATATTTATCATAAATTAAATCAAGCCACAGGTTTTGAATCTTTT
>CANJQZ010000106.1 GCA_947476515.1 Flavobacteriales bacterium | reverse complement strand
ACCCAATTAACTACCTCAACACAATCACATGTGATTGTGTTGAGGTAGTTAATTGGGTAATTTCTCTCTATAAAGAAACTTTTTTTGAGTAGATTCAAAAGGCCGATAAATATAACTTACCCAGCCATTATCAATTTTCACCTCATCAACATACTTAAAAAACAACTTATATTTCCTAGCAATTTGACCGTTAGAAATTGAGATTAAGCCTAAATATTGATTGCCATCCATTTCAAATAGAGCATACACTTCACCCGTTGCCCTATCCTGAATTAAATTACGCTGCCAACCTGTTTGTCTTTTTTGATAGTGAAAAAATATAGGGACAGTAGAAAGAAAATCTCCTACATTATTAAAAATTCGAATTTGATCTTTGGGGAAATCAAATACAAGAACTGAATCATGTCGTTGAAAAAGTGGCGCATAGACTTCCTTATAGAAAATAGACTGTGTAAAATAATTTGCACCTACCCATATTTCCGCATCGATACCTGTTTCAATTTCCTTGTTTTTAGCCCAAAGTTGAGTTCTGACATCTACCCATTTATATTCAGCTCGATAAAGCTCCATAGTAAAATCATCCTCAATATGCATGATAGACTTATAGGTGGAATCGATGAGATCGTAGGTGAAATAATCAAATGCAGGATAATCCTTATTAAAATTTGAAAAATATAGTTTGTTTACATTACTATCGACAATTGGAGCAATATACTTAAAAAAGTAATCTCGAGGAATTTGACCAATTTCGAGTACACCATTAGAAAATCGTGTTCCGAAAACTGAAGTAGAACAAACAACATGCGCATTATTTCTATAATCTTTAATTAGATATTGGGCTTCATCAGGAATAACATAGGTTGCCGTAATTTGTTGACCATCAAAAAGTAATAACTCACTTTGTTTTTCAAGCCGTTTTTCATAGGCAAGTAACATATAGGATCCATCATTCAAAATTTCATAATCAGAAACAGAAACCCGGGTTGAACTAAAAAAGGTATCAGGAATCCCTGGAGCTTTAATTACAATCTCTTTAAATACTTGTTCCTTAGAAACAGAAAGGAGTACCGTAAACTTCAAAGTATCTGACTTTGGTTTAATGTCATAATGCTTTTCGTAGCTATCAAAAATCGGATGGGAACATGAAAAATCAAAAGTAACTCTGCCCTCATTAAGAGGTAAAGTGAAAAATACTTGACCCTCGAAATCAGACACTAAACTCAGCGTAGAATCTATTGGATCACTACTATTAAAAGTTGAAAAGATGATTTTTACTTTAGCGTTTGGAATAGCTGTTTTTTCCAATCTATCTTGTAAAGAAAAAGATATTGGTTTACTACTTTGAGCAAAGGCAAAGATTGGCCCAAATGCGACGAAAGAAAAAAGGAAAAATTTCATAATTGACATTTTAATATAGATGTCAAACTAACAAAATTCCATAAAAGAAACAGAAAAAATTATACCCTTACATTCCATCCATAAAGATCTGGTTCCTCTCCGGATTTAATAGCATCTAGATGCGCTTTTATCTTATTAGAGAGTGTTCTCGTTTCAAAAGCTGGTAAATTTAACTTCTCATCGCGATATCCAATAACTGCAATTTGAGCAATAGTAGCAGCTGTACCAGCACCAAAAGCATCTTCAAGCGTACCGTTTTTAATCGCAGTAATAATTTCCTCCACTGAAACCTGGCGTTCTTCTACTTCTACTCCCCAATTCCTCGCAATCTCTAATACTGTTTTTTTGGTGATTCCACGAAGGATGGTATCGGCATCTTCAGAAGGAGTTATCAATTTTCCTCCTATTTGAAATATAATGTTCATTGTGCCAGACTCTTCAATATACTTATGCTCCTTAGCATCAGTCCAAACCAATTGATGAAATCCAGCGAGTTGACATTGTTTGGCAGGATATAATGAAGCTCCATAATTACCAGCAGCTTTAGCTCTACCCACTCCTCCTACAGCAGCTCGGGTATAAAATTCTTCAATTTTCACACGCACTGGTTCAGCATAATACATACCCACTGGAGAAGTTAATATCATGAATTTATATGTGTCCGACGGCTTAATTCCCACCATTGCATCGGTTGCAAACATAAAAGGGCGAATATAAAGAGAGTACCCATCTTGGTCAGGCACCCAATTACGATCAATATTGATTAAAGCTTTAATAGAAGCAATGAATAAATCTTCTGGAACAACAGGCATACACATTCGCTCAGCAGATTCAGCGAATCGGTGTGCATTTTGATCAGGTCGAAAAATATTTACTTCACCATCCTTAGTTCTATATGCTTTTAATCCTTCAAAAATTGATTGACCATAATGCAAAGCAGACATTGCCGGGTGCATAGGTATTTCTTGGAAAGGCATAATTTTTCCTGAATGCCACTCTCCGTTACTATATTCCATAAGGAACATATGATCAGAAAAAATCTTGCCAAATTCTAATTTTTCCCAATTGACTTGCTCAAGGTTTGACTTTTCAATTAATTGAATCGAAAAATCGTTTGAAATAGTTGGCATAATCCTTTTTTTTGTGGATGCGAATATACAATATATCAATAAGGTTAACAACTAAATTTCATTCACAGATACAATTAATTTATATTTGTTAAAAACATAAATATTAATGAAAGACATCGAAATATTAGAGAAATATTGGGGCTACACTTCGTTTCGACCATTGCAGGCTAATATAGTATCCGATGTTATAAATGGTCATGATTGTCTTGCGTTATTACCAACGGGAGGCGGTAAATCGATTTGCTTTCAAGTTCCTGGAATAGCGAGAGAAGGCATGACAATTGTGATTTCCCCATTAATCGCATTGATGGAGGACCAAGTTACTCATCTTAAAAAAACAGGACTTCGCGCAGCAGCAATTACGAGTGCAATGACCTTTAGAGAAATAGATATAACACTTGACAATGCAATTTTTGGAGGCTTAGATTTTCTTTATGTTTCCCCAGAGAGAATTCAAACAAGTATATTTTTAGCAAGGATTGAGAAAATGAATGTTGGATTGTTGGTTGTAGATGAAGCACATTGCATTTCAACTTGGGGCCATGACTTTAGACCCACCTATGCAAAAATCGGTGAACTAAGAAGTGTTTTAAATCAGGTGCCAATAATTGCATTAACTGCTACTGCTACAGAAAAAGTAAGAACCGATATCATTGAAAAATTAAAGCTAAAGCATACCTGTATTCATGAGGCTTCCTTTGAAAGAGAGAATCTTAATTATTCCCTTTATCCCGTTGAAAATAAAATAGCTAGGATTATAAGCTATTGTAAATCAGCTCCAAATGCATCGGGCATTATTTATTGTCGAACCCGAAAAAATGTTAAGGAAGTAGCCATTACCCTACAAAATCAAGGTGTGAAATGTGGAATATATCATGGAGGAATGACTGCTGACGATCGCAGTACATCCTTAAAAGATTGGATGGATGATCAACCCAAATTAATGATTGCTACCAATGCTTTTGGAATGGGAATTGATAAACCTAATGTTCGATATGTAATTCATTATGATTTTCCAGAAACACTAGAAGCATATTATCAAGAAGCTGGAAGAGGTGGACGAGATGGTGAAAAGGCTGAGGCAATTACTTATTATGAGGCGCAAGATACTCAAGCGCTTAAAGATCAATATGAAACCAAATTTCCCCCGCAAGAAGAAGTAACAAGAGTCTACCGAGCACTTTGTAGTTATTTAAGAATTGCAATAGGATCGGGTAAAGATGAATCATATCCTGTTGATATTTTTCAATTGAGTAAGGATTATTCAATTGACTCACAGCTGCTCTTTAATGCGCTTAAATTATTAGAAAATAATGGCGATTTATCCTTCTCTCCTGCGTTTTTTAAACCAACGAATTTAAAATTTAACATTGGCAACTCTGAACTTTATAATATTCAGGTCCAACAATCAAAATTAATCCCTTTAACAACATTTCTCACGAGGAATTTCCCGGGAATATTTGATCAATTCAAAACAATAAGTGAGGTTTCAATAATGAAACAGCTCAAAATAACTAGAGAAGATTTAAACGAACAACTTCATAATTTAGAGAAACAGGGAATCATTGAAATCAATTTTCAAAGTAATTTACCTAGTGTGTTATTTCTTCATGAGCGACTCCCAGATGATTATTTGAATCTCTCTTATACTATTTATAAAGAAAGGAAGTTTAATGCTTTGGAAAAGTTAAAGGCAATGCTGGAATTTATTGAGCAAAAAAAATGTCGATCCTTAATGCTGTTGAATTATTTTGGACAAACAGGAAAAGAATGTGGCCATTGCGATCATTGTATTCAAGAAAATTTTGTTCAACACTCTGTCAATATTGAACAAGAATTGATTTCCTTTATACGTGAAGCTAAAACCTTTAATGAAATTTGTACTGCTTTTCCAATTGAAATAAATAAATTAAAAGACCTAATTAGACGCTTACAACATGATAAAAAACTTACATATAATAACGGTGTGTTTTTATCATGATTCCAATCTATGTCCCTAAGTGCTTCCCAGCAAAATAAAGTATCAACACCCTTTGTAAAACATCCATTTATTTGGATTTTTATTAGCTATTGCATCGGTCTAATTGTAGCATTTTATCTTAAAAAGAATAATGATTTTACTTATCTAATCTTTTTAATACCCTTACCTATTCTATTGGTTACAGTTAAAAGAAATAGAAAAAAATTGATTTCCATCTCACTGCTCTTTAGCTTTATTTTTCTTGGATATTTTCTTTTTTCAAATCCTTCAATTCCAAGACAAAAAACCCAAAAGCAAGGAATAATATTAAGATTAACACAAGTTCAACAAAGTGGGCCAAACAAGTATAAAATGATTGCCATTGTGCAAGATCGCAAAGAAAAGAATCAATATAAAAATGGTGAAAAAATTCTATTATATCTTAAAAGTGATACTAAAAAAATCATTGAAGAAAATCAAATAATATTAGCTTCTTGTGCTATTCAGCCCATAATAAACAAGAATAATCCAGGAGAATTTAATGCTGTGTGGTTTTGGAAGACAAAAGGAATTAATAATGTCGCCTTTTTGCAGAAATATGATTTTGAAATACTAAGTTCTTCGTCCTCCTTTAGTTTGAATAAATTGATTTCAAGCACCAATAATCAGTTAATATCAATTCTAAGCAGTCATCTTAAAGGAAAACAATTGGCCTTGGCTCAAGCTATTTTATTAGGCGATAGATCTTTGTTAAGTCAAGATACTGTGAGTAGTTTTGGCGCTACAGGTGCTATGCATGTACTGGCGGTCTCTGGTATGCACATCGGAATAATATCTCAATTATTACTCTTTATTCTTCAAGGATTTAGCAAAGTAATCAATAGAAAGACTGGATTATTACTGGTGCTCCTGTTCCTATGGTTTTATGCTCTGACCTCTGGATTTTCACCAAGTGTGGTTAGGTCTGTCTTTATGTTCTCTTTACTACTTTTGGCCCAAATGACAGGTCGAAATTATTCATCAATCAACATTCTATTCTTCAGCGCATTTGTTTTAATTCTGATCAATCCGATGGTATTCTTTGATGTTGGATTTCAATTGTCCTATTTAGCTATGTTGGGAATTTTTTCGATTTATCCCATCATTAAAAATTGGTTGAATTTTAAAAATAAAATTATACATTACTTCTGGCAAGGAACAGCTGTTTGTTTGTCTGCGCAATGTTTGACAGTCCCCTTGTGTATCTATTATTTTCATCAATTTCCTAATTATTTCCTGTTAGCAAATTTGGGAATTATGATTCTATCTACTCTGGTAATGGGAATCGGATTAGGCATTTTTATATTTCATTATATTCCTTTTTTTGGAGAATGGTGGGGGAAATTATTAGGAATCTCCATTGAAGCCCTACTTAACTTTTTAGATTTTATTGCGCGTTTGCCTGGGGCAGTGGTATATGGTTTCGATATTAGTTTGCTTTTTGTCCCCCTACTCTCCTTTTTCTTATTCCTACTCGTGTACAATAAACCCCAAAAGAATATCTGGAAAATTTCTGCCTTAGCAATGCTTTGCCTCATTTTTCAAATAGCAGCGCAGCGTTTTAGTAATCAGGAGCAAAACGAAGTCTGTTTTTTTAATAACAATCAATTTTTAATGACGCTCAAAATCAATGGGGAAATCATTGTCTTTTATGAAATCAAAAAACCGGCTCATTTGAATAGCATTAAAAAATTAGTGGGTGATTATTCAAAAATTCATACCGGAAAAATTAAATATATCCCTATTAAAAAAGAGAACCTTGCGTTAATTTTGAATCAAAAGAACCTTACACTTCACAATAAATATCCAAAGAAAATAATTCAAATTGGTGCATTCCAATATTGCATTCACTTTTCAGATACCATATCGGGTGAAAAAGCAAACAAAAATGTAATTCACATAAAAATGCCCTGGATAAAAACCCAAGGCAGTTTGTATTATGGAGCAACAATATTCGCTCTTAAGTAGATTATTTTAATAAATCAGCAACAGTAGTAGCAGCATTAATAAAACCACCTGAAATACATAAATCCTTCATAGTACCTTTCTTCTTAGTTCCAGGAATTATGATACTTTTAGCATAAGGAATGGTGTTTTTCATTAAAGCATTTTTCACTTCAGCTGCGGTCAATTCAGGAAAATAGGATCTAATAAGTGCAGCAACTCCAGCCGCCGCTGGACAAGCCATACTTGTTCCAGATGCATCTTCATACTTTCCATCAGGTACAGTTGAATAAATATCAACTCCAGGGGCAAAAAGATCTACTGTTGTTGCACCATAATTGGAAAAATCAGCAATTAACTTTTTAGAATCTTT
>CANJQZ010000105.1 GCA_947476515.1 Flavobacteriales bacterium | reverse complement strand
CGAGTTCATAGATCAAAATTTAGTTGCCTTTATCAATCCTTGGATGTTCTATTTTTTAAGATATGACCCAGGGGTAGATCTTAAAAAAGTAAAATGTAATGTTCTTGCTTTGAATGGAAGTAAAGATTTACAAGTTCCTAGCAAAGAGAATTTGACGGCAATTGAATTAAATGTCAATAACCCAGGAAAAACAAAACAAATTTTTGAAATGCCAAATTTGAACCATTTATTTCAAAATTGCTTGACGGGAAACATAACAGAATATGGTGAAATACCAGAAACCATTTCTCCTTCGGTATTGGAAAAAGTCAATGAATTTTTGGGGAGTATTTGGAACTAAAAATCAAGGTCCTTTGCAATTGCAGCAATATCTTGTTTTTCCATGCAATTAAAGTGTCCTTTTGGACATTCTTGATATCCAATTTTAGAACAAGGGCGACAATTCAAACCTAAAACTTCATGAATTTTTACGGAGTTTTCCTTTCCTGGACGATAGGGATACATGCCTAAAGATGGAACTGTATTTCCCCATACAGAAACAATAGGAACATCAAACATAGCTGCAATATGCATTAATCCTGTGTCATTAGTCAAAATATTACCCGATTGTTTAATAATACTTGCTGAACCTAATAAACTTAATGTACCGCATAAATTGATAATTTTCTGAGAAGATAAAGCCTCTTGAATTTCATTTGCAGCCTCTATTTCATCTTTCCCTCCAAGTAAAACTACTGGTCTAGAATAGAACAAAAGTGTTTTTAGGAGCAAATGCGTAGGAAATTTTTTTGTCCTAAATTGAGCGCCTAGCACAACCGTCAAAAATTCTTTAGGTAATATATCTAAAGATTCTAGGGATACCTCCTCAGCACTAGGAATTTGAAACGAGGTATTCATATGGTCATTTATTACTCCAAGAACAGAAAGGGTATCAATATATCGATCTACAATATGTTTTTGGGGCAGCTTATCAACTTTAAAACTAGTGAGCAACCATTTTTTAAGATTCAATTTCCTGAATCGTTTGATGATTGGTTTCGTTAATCCAAAAGTTAAGCGGCGCGTGCGTAGATTATTATGTAAATCGATAATATGGGTGAAGTTCTGCGCTTTAATGGTTTTAAGGGTATTTTTAATATCAGCCTCCAGTAAAATCAAATGATCAATATGATTACAAGAAAGCAACAATTCCTTATATACTGGTTTGGTAAGAAAATGAATTTCTGCATTAGGGAGTTGTTCCTTCAGACATCTTAGCGCATGAAAAGTCAGCACAATGTCTCCAATAGAACTTAAACGAATTATTAATATTTTTTGCTTTATCATACTAACCGACGCTTAATGTCAATCTCACCTTCACGCCTTGATTGGGAGCACTTAACAATTCACCTTTGATTCCTGACATTTTTAATCGATGCTGAATATTTTGAATTCCCATACCTTTTTTAGCCGTATCGTTATCATAACCAATCCCATTATCAATAATTTCAATATTAATACTGTTCTCTTTTTGATACAATTTAAAGATAATCTTTGTTGCTTTTGAATGCTTGAGCGTATTGTTTACAATTTCCTGAATAATTCGATAAAGATTGAATTTATCAACATTAGCAAAATGACTTTCTGAAATTTCTTTTCCAATATTCAATTCAAATTCTATTTTCCCAATCGTATTGATTCGATTTTTCAATCGATCAATAGCATGTAAAAACCCTTTATCTAATTCTGGAGGCAATAAATCATAAGCCAATTCCTTTACTTCACGGATACAGGTTTGAAGCAACAAGCCAATGTCATTCATTTGCGCTTCTTGTTCCTTACTTGCATCAATATTTTGAAACAATAAATTCAATAAAACCATTTGCTGACCTAAACCATCATGCAATTCCCTTGCTATATTTTTCTTTTCCCTTTCTTCTGCTTGATTAATAAGATCGAATTTTTGTTTCTCAAATAGTACCTCTTCTGTTTTGTCAATCATAAGGGCAATAAAATCATTGGCCCCTTCTTCCAATTTGTTAATGACTATTTCAATTATTTTTAATTTTCGGTCGGTGCTAATGAGATTGAAAGTGGTTCGAATTGAATTAGAGGTTTCGAGTTCAATAAACTTCTCCTCTGGAAACTGATTAAAGGAATAAATAGATTGACCTATAAAAACCTCTGTTTTTGCGCTATATAAATCCAGTGCTGCCTGATTCGCCATAACGATTATCAGTTCGCTTCCTTCCAGTTTAAGCATTGGAAGTGGTGATTTATGGAAAACATCCTTGTATTTTTTTTCAGATTTCGCAAGTTCAATGCGGACTTTTCTGCGAAGCATGCCATAATTAATGGTCTTTTCTAAAACTTGAGAAGAAAGATTTGTTTTTAATAAATAATCTTGAGCTCCTTTTGCGACTATTTTTAATGCTAGTGCTTTTTCATCCAAACCTGTAAGCACAATAATTGAGGCGCTTGGAAATATAGAATTGATTTCATTAAAAGTTTCTATCCCCTGAGATTCTTGTAAATTTAAGTCCAATAAAATAACATCTATTTCAAATTCTAAATGCGCTAACCTTGCATCTTCTAGGGTATGAACGGTGAGAATAAATTGAGATTCAAATCCTAAATTAGTGAGTTGGTGCTGCACCAAATATGCAAATCCTATATCATCTTCTACGATAAGAATTTTTACTATTTCCATTCATTCATGTTATAGAACATCACCTTATCTTTGTCTAGTGAATTCTGAAGTACTTCTAAAGCTTCCGCTTTATTTTCATCTAAGATACAATTTGTTGGAAAAGAAAGTTGTAAGTCTTTGATGTAATCAAAATAAATTGTTTGTTGATCCACACTTACTTTTCTCAATCCTTCAAAATAAATTACGATTACTTCTCTATCTGCAACGATGATGGCTTTGGATGAGATTCCAACTCGAAATCTATCTTTATTTCCAACCATAAGAAAAACTAAGGAATCAAGCGCAAATACTCCTAAGACAAGCGCTGGAACAATGGCTTTAACCGTCAGAACATAAATGCCAAGCGCGAGGAAAATAAGAACTGCAGTCTCAATACAATTGTAGACAATTACTCTTTTTTTTCTTGCCTGACTTATGGCTTGATTAAAAAGAAATCGTTTGGTATTGGTAACTATTTTCATTCCCATCCATCGTTTAGTGCTTCTGCGCAAGGAGAGAATTCCCATCAATAATGCCAAAGCCCAAAAAACCTCTTCTGCAAAAGAAAGTTGTTTTCCTGATGATTTTAAAAATTCAACAGGAAGATCAAATCCAACTACAATGGCCAAGGCCATAAGAGGAAAAGCAAGGGCCAATAATAAGGCATTAACAAAACTATTCATTAGGGATTAATTTTAATTTAGTTTTTAAACGCAATATTTCTTCCTTCGATTTATCAATTTTTTGTTCCACTTCTTTGCGCAATACATCAGCGCCTTTTGATTTAGCGAAAAAGCCTAAATTATTTTCATATTGAAGCATCTCCGAAGTCAGCACATCAATTTGCCTCTTGATATCAAAGCGTTCTTTTTGCAATAACTTACTTCTATCTGGACTTGAATTTATAGTTTCTAATTTAACAGAAAACAAAACAGCAGAGCGCTCATTACCTTCTAATTTAAGAGCGTTATACTTTTCATCCAACGCTTTTTTATAAGAATTATAAATACTTTCTTTTTTTGCTGCAGGAACATGACCTAAAGCGGCGAATCTTTGACTGAATTGCTTAAAATCAGATAAAGCCAAGCTTTTTTCACTGACCACATAATTTTCAATTTCAGAAATTAATTCTTCCTTCGCCTTCAAATTAACAAGTAATGCGTCATCTTGTTCTTTATTGGCTAGCGTTCTTGCATTAAAAAACACATCACATGCAGCTCTAAATTCCGACCAAAGTTTGTTTTCAAATCTTTGTCCAGCATTACCAATTTCCTTCCAAGCTTTTTGAAATTTGATTATTTTTTCTGCAGCGTTTTTCCAATCAGTTGAAGTTTGAATAAGCACTACCTCAGCTATAAGTGCTTTTTTCTTTTCTGCATTACTTTTAAAAATAGCCTCTGCATCTTTATTAACTGCCTTTTTCGCATCAAAAAACTGATCACACAAGGCTCTGAATTCTTTCCAAACCGCTTCATTTTCCTTTTTCGCACCTGCTCCAATCTTCTTCCAATGGTCTTGCAATTTTATTACCTCTTGGCTTGCTTTATCCCAAGATTTAGGGTTCATTTCTGATGTGCTCGCAGCAACAATCTCAGCAAGGGATAAAATCAAAGCTCTCTTTTGATCAATATTAGCTGCTAAAACAGTTCTTTGCTCATCATAATGCTTATTAATTTTATCATAAATAGAGCGAACTGCCTCCCAATAACTGGATTTGATTACCTCCCATTCTTCTTGAGCTACAGGTCCAATATCTTCCCACTCATCCTGCAAGATTCTTAAATTAGATTCTAAATCACGAATGGCTCCTGAAGTATTTCTTAGTTGCTGTAGGCGTTGAATGATCCCTTGTTTTAATTGAGTGTTTCTTTTATAATCATGATCCTTAATCTCTCGATAAATTTTCATGGTATAAAAGAATATTTCTAGAATTCTAGAATACTCTTTTTGAATTTCATCTCTTTTATCGCGGGGAATATCGCCTATTTTCTTCCAAGTTTCTTGGATTTCTTTATAAGCATTAAATGCCGCGGAAATATTTTCTTCTCCTTCAATAATTTCCTTTAATCGCAGAATTAAACTTCTCTTAAGTCTTAAATTCTCATTCTCAAGAGTCGTTTTTAAAGCTACTTGTTGTTTTCTTCTTTCTTGAAATTGATTGTAAATCAAGTAAAAGGATTCTTTTATCGTTTGAAAGTCCAAAGCTTCAAATGCTTCACCTTTTTCTTTAGCTTCAATTTTTAATATTTGGGATTGCCCTTCTTGATGCAATAAATAATCTTCGAAATCTGTTCGGATTGCTCCAGCCTCTTTTCCTAAGATTACTAAATCTTCCGCATTATTTAAAACGGTAATTTGATCTATAAACTCTTGAAATTTTATCATAGCTCCATCATTTGAAAATGTGCCAATTGCACAAATTGATTAATGCGTTGATTGAGATCTTCTTTATTAATTTCTTTCAATCGTGCTGTACCAAACTTCTCCACGCAGAAAGAAGCTAACGCTGATCCAACAATAATAGCGCGTTTCATGTTTTCAAAACTATAGTCATCGCTTGAAGCAATATATCCCATAAATCCACCAGCAAAAGTATCACCAGCACCTGTAGGGTCAAATACATCTTCAAGAGGCAAAGCAGGAGCAAAAAACATTTGTGAGCCGTGGAACAGTAAGGCTCCGTGTTCACCTTTTTTAATGATTACAATTTTTGGACCCATGTCTTGAATAAGCGCTGCTGCTTTTACGAGAGAATAAGTATTAGAAAGTTGACGGGCTTCTTCATCATTAATAATTAAAACATCAATCAACTTCATTGTTTTTTTCAATTCATCCAGCGCAATATCCATCCAAAAATTCATCGTGTCCATCGCGATCAATTTTGGACGCACGGTCAAACGCTCAATAACGGTACGCTGCACTTCTGGACTTAAATTTCCCAGCATTAAATAGGGGGCGCCTTGGTATGCTTCTGGTACCGTTGGATCAAAAGTTCCTAAAACATTTAACTCTGTTATCAAGGTATCTCGAGAATTCATATCATTGTGATATTTCCCAGACCAGAAAAAAGTTTTTTCTCCAAGTTTTATTTGCAATCCTGCTAGATCAATTCCTTTTGCTTCCATTTCAGCAAGATCTTCTTTCGGAAAATCTTCTCCTACAACAGAAATAATTCCTTGCTCTGGCAAGAAAAAAGAGGCTGCTAAACTGATGAAAGTTCCAGCTCCACCAACAATCTTATCTGTTTTCCCAAAGGGAGTTTCAATGGCATCAAAAGCTACACTACCTACCGTTAATAATTTCATATACTAATTTTACCGACAAAGATAAGTAATTACCCTTTTATCAACCTATGAAATAAAGCAATTAAACAATAATTGTAGCTTTGAAAAATAGAATAGTAAAACAGATCTAAAAATAATTAAATGAGTAAGTTGCCAGGAGCTGATAATTATAAAGAAATTAACCAAATTGCTTGGGATGAAAAAGTGGCGATTCATCTCCAATCTGATTTTTATAATGTAGCTGCATTTAAAAAAGGTTGGTGCTCTTTAAAAACTCCAGAGCTCGACCTCCTTGGAGATATTCAAGGTAAAAAAATACTCCACTTACAATGTCATTTTGGTCAAGACTCCATTAGTTTAGCAAGAATGGGTGGACATGTTACGGGAGTTGACTTTTCACCAAGGGCAATACATGCAGCGCAATCTTTAAGCAGTGAAATGGGGAATGAAATAAAATTTATCTGTTGTGATATTTATTCACTAAAAGAACATTTGAACGAAAAATTCGACCTAGTATTTACCAGTTACGGAACCATCGGGTGGCTTCCTGATATTTCAAAATGGGCAGAAATTATTGGTCATTTTTTAAAACCCGGAGGTAATTTTATTATGGCTGATTTCCATCCCTTTATTTGGACTTTTGACGACAAGTTGGAGTTTCTTGCCTACGACTATTTTAATTCCGGACCAATAGTTGAGGAAACACAAGGAACTTATGCAGATACAGGCGCTACTATTTGCACCAAAACGATTGGTTGGAATCACAGTTTAGCATCGCTATTTCAGGCGCTAATTGATCAAGGAATCAATATAAAAAAGTTCGAGGAACACGATTATTCTCCCTATAGTTGCTTTCAAAACCTAGAAGAACAAAGTCCATCAGAATTTCGTTTCAAACATATTAAGTT
>CANJQZ010000104.1 GCA_947476515.1 Flavobacteriales bacterium | reverse complement strand
TCTAGATGATTTGCAAAAGCAATAGAATTGAAACTTTTACCTTTATCATCTAAAAGAATTACATATTCACCACTTTGAATTTTACTTAAAATTAATTCCCCTTCACGCAGTTTTATTTCTTCTTGCGAAAAAGATTTTACTTGTTTAAGTTCAGGAATATCAATACGAGCATACGAACAATAGTGCGCTAATCTTTTGGAATACTCCTCTTCTCCGGTCTTGAGAAAATCAAAATTTGTCTTTCCGACACAAATTAGTTTTATCTTCATCATCAAAATTAGCGAATAATTATAATAAATTAATTTAAGGCATTATTTTTGAAGTGTAAAAAATTATATGAAAACTATCCTAACATTATTAAGTACTTTATTAATTTTCGTTGCTGATCCGCTTATTGATGTGCCATTTACGGCAATTGAAAAGGCTTTTAACGGTCAAGACGCTAAGACTATAATTATTCATGGAAAAGAAAAATTGATGTTAAATATTCTTGATAAAGAAGGAATATACAATCCTGCACAGGCTAGTTTGGTTCTGTCTGATTTCTTTAACAAAAATCCGAAAGGAAATTTTTCATTTGTATTTAAAGGAAAAGAAACCGAAGACGGCGTTTATTCTTATGGATACTATCAAACAAATTCAGAAAAATTCAAAGTGAGTCTCCATTTTCACAAAGTGAAAAACGAAATGAAATTTGAAACCCTTACTATAAGTAAAGAAAAGAAATAATTAATGTCCTTTGCGAATCTCTTTTAAGGTGGAGAAGAAAACGACTCCATAACCAATTGTGAGCATCAAATGAAAAGGCACCATTCCTAAGTCTCCATAGAGGGTGCGGTTAATTGCAGTAAATCCAAATACGAGCATTAAGATTCCTTCAGCAATATTAATTATTGACAAGCTTTTCTTATCATATTTATTTCCTTGAAATTCATTTTTAATAGCCACATTGAATTTAGGAGTTCTCACAAATGAACTTTTTATTCCTAAATAGCCTTCAATTACAGCAACAGCATTACTTAATGAAAGCGCCATTGAAACGGTTAAAAATTGTACGAATCTTCCAATAAAACGAAATAAATCATTGAACGCTTTTCCTTTTTTATCTTTATAAGAATGCCAATAATAGAAGGCCAAGAAGATGGTACTTGAAATGAAGAAAGATCCAAATTGTATAACAAAATTTAAATCTGAAAAACTATCTTTTATTTGAAGTACAAACAAACTTAAGATGGATAAAGCAAAGATAAACACAAAAACAGAGGAGTTAAATAGATGCGCTAAGCCGTGTAATCTATCCGTAAAACGCAACCCTGGATAAGTAGCTAAGCGTTTACCCATTTTGATGAAACACTCTGCACCACCTTTCATCCATCTATGCTGTTGACTTTTCAATGCAGACATGGTAATTGGTAATTCTGCTGGAGAGACAACATCCTCCAAGTATTTAAATTTCCATCCTCGCATTTGAGCGCGGTAACTCAAATCTAGATCTTCGGTTATGGTATCATGCTCCCAACCACCAGCATCAGCAATACAAGCCTTGCGCCAGATCCCAGCGGTTCCATTAAAATTAATAAAATGACCTGTAGCATTTCTTCCACCTTGCTCTATAGCAAAGTGACCATTCAGACCGAAAGCTTGTAATTCTGTTAATACAGAATAATTCTTATTCAAATGTCCCCAACGCGTTTGAACCACACCGATATTTTCATTTTCAAAATAGGGAACAGTTTTCTTTAAGAAATCTTTTTCTGGCGTAAAATCTGCATCAAAAATGGCGATAAAATCCCCTTCTACTTGATCCATTGCCGCATCTAATGCTCCAGCTTTATAACCTGTTCTGTC
Organism: Flavobacteriales bacterium; assembly: GCA_947476515.1. Taxonomy (GTDB): domain Bacteria; phylum Bacteroidota; class Bacteroidia; order Flavobacteriales_D; family Crocinitomicaceae; genus UBA952. Next base: position 5,043 of record CANJQZ010000104.1, on the reverse strand, counting down.
TGTTCTGTGAACATGTTGAATATTGATTCCTTTAGCTGCAATTTCAGCTACTTTCTTAGCAATAATGTCTTTTGTTTCATCTGTAGAATCATCTAAAACTTGGATTTGAAATTTATCTCTAGGATAATCAATTTCAGCTGTATAATCAATGATGCGTTCTGCCACATACATTTCATTATACATAGGCAATTGGATGGTGACTTTTGGAGCAGTAGCTGGGTTAAAGGTAATTACCTCGAGCAACAAGCGCTTCTTTCTATTTCTAACATAAGCAATAGCCAAAGAAATTTGAACTACTGAATAATAGAATATTAATAAGAGACAAAAACCATACAGACCTAAGATTACTTTCGCAGTAATGTGTGACCAATAATGCTCTTTAATTATCTTTTTTCCATTTACAAATACTGTTTTGTCTCCCCAGTTAAACAGCCAAGTAACTTTAAGATTCACATAGAATGGAGTCGAAAAATGAAATTTTTCTAAGTGATTACTATCAGTAACAAATTGAAATTTTTCTGGTCGATAACTTTTATCTATAATACTAATTTCACAAGCTCCTAGAGGAATATTATTAAATATGAAATACCCATCATTATCTGTTTCAACAATCCATGTTTTATTAGATTTTTTGGATCGCAAACTGATTTCAACCTCATCTGCATCTCCTCTCGTTTTGTAATCAACTAGTTGACCTTTAATTTCTTTTGAGACTGCATTTGTTTTTGTACTTGCTGCAAATAATTGATTAAGTCCAAAGAAAAGAAAATAAATTAAAATGAATTTTTTCATAAAATATTACGGTTGAAACACAATTAAAGCCTAAAAAAACGAACAAATATACAGCATTTAAATCTAACAATCATGGGTCAACTAATTATCGCACAATTGACATCTCATCTACTAAATGTTTTGCACCTGAATAAATATCCATAACCCACATAACATATCGAATATCTACCACAATATTTCTGCATCGCGCCGGGTCAAACATATAATCACTCATGGTACTTTCCCACGATCGATCAAAATTTAATCCCATCAAATTTCCATTAGCATCTATGACTGGTGAACCTGAATTGCCTCCAGTGGTATGATTAGAGCCTGTGAAGCAAACCCAAAGTTCACCCTCTTGGGCATAGGGCCCATAATTTTTCTGCTGATGTAAATCCAACATTCTAGGCAATAATTCAAAATCTGGATTTCCAGTATTATACTTAGCGATGATTCCATCCAAAGTAGTATGCTCCGTATACATCATTCCATCTGTAGGGGCAGAACCTTCCAGCTTTCCATAACTAATTCTTAAGGTGCTATTAGCATCTGGCCAACTTTTCAACTCAGGGAACATTAATTTATTCCCTTCAACATAAACCTGCAACAAGAAAGTCATTTTAGAACTAAAAGAAGTATAACCTGGAACAACCTCATTTCTAAAACTATTTAAGTATTTTGAATAATGTGAAAATCCAGGATCTTGATTGAGTTTTTTGATGCTTTTAGCATTAAAATTAGCTAGAAAATCTAAAAACCTCTTTTCATTGGTGAGAACTGAATGATCATAAATCGAGCTGGTTAGTTTATTGACGATTGGACTTGTAATTGATATTTCCTTTTCTTCCAGTTTTAAGAAATACTCTAATGTCAATAGACTAAAAATTTCCCTGTCTATTTCAGCATTATAATTCTTGAAAAACCCTTGACCACTCGCCTTTACTTTTTCAATAACACTCGGAAGAGATTCATCGGCAAGATATTTATTATAATTGGTAAGCAAATCATTCATGGATCTAGCAAGCTTAAAATACTCTGGTCCGACAGAGAGGTATTCCACTCCCATAGCATACTTGAATTCGAAAGAACTTTCATTTTTTACGAGCTCATTCATTTGTTGCACTACACTACCATATTTCAAAAGCCAATCTGGATTTGATTGAGCACGCTTAATATATTCAGTTTCATGTTGGATTTTAACCTCCACTCCATCAAGATTTTTCAAACCCTCAATCTGTCCAATCCATTTTTTCCAAGCATTGGCAATACTTGCTTGCTTTGCAGCATATTGAATTCGAATTAGATCAGATCCTCTCATTCCTTTATCAATTACCCCTAGAGACAAATCTCTCATGTGGATGCGTGCAGGTCTTTCTTTTTCAATAATAAATTTTAAATAAGAAGATACTACATGTTGTTCGGTAGTACCCGGAAATCCATATACCATAGTAAAATCACCTACATGTCTATCTTTCATAGAAATCGGTAAAAAATGTAAAGGAGTATACGGGACATTATTAGCGCTATAAGGCGCAGGTTTATTATCTGAACCTACATAAATCCGGAATACTGAAAAGTCGCCTGTATGTCTAGGCCACACCCAATTATCTGTATCCCCTCCAAATTTTCCAATAGAATTGGGTGGAGTCCCAACAAATCTAACATCTAAAAAATCTTCTTTAACCATTAAATAATAAGCATTCCCATAATCAAAGGCCTTAACTTCTGCTAAATAATGTGTTCCTGCAACTGCTGTCGCTATCATTTTTTTAATATTCGCATCAATGGTAGCTTTATCACTTTTAGAGCTGGCACCATTTAGAATAACTGCTGTTACATCTTCAATTCTAACAATCCTTGAGGCCGTCAAGCCAGGATTTATTAATTCCTCTTGTGGTGTTTTTGCCCAATATCCATTTTTTAAATAATCATGTTCGAGGGATGAATGAGATTGAATTTGAGAATAACCACAGTGATGATTGGTCAGCAACAAACCTTTACTTGACACCAACTCTGCAGTACATCCTCCACCAAATTGAAGAATTGCATCTTTTAGACTTGAATGGTTGACGCTGTAAATTTCATCCGCTGATAATTTCATTCCTTTTGCTTTCATGTCAGATTCAAAGGCTGCAATGAGAGAAGGAATAAGCATTCCTTCATCTGCAAGACAGGTAGAAAGAAAACCTTGAATCAAAAATAAGTAGAGTAAAAATTGCTGCTTCATTCGAATATTCTTTAAGTTGATTAGCGAAGATAAAAGTATCTTTCAAATACGCTACTATCAAACATTAAGTATCTCAATCAAATGTTTAATTTTGCGCCTAACTAAATTGTAGAAGTGAAAATATATAAGGGTCTTGAAACGGAATTTAATTGCAAAAACCCTGTTGTAACGATTGGAACATTCGATGGTTTGCATATCGGGCATCAAAAAATTATTGAAAGAGTAAGAGAAGAAGCCCAAAAAATAAATGGAGAGAGTGTCCTGTTAACTTTTTACCCACATCCAAGAAGTGTGATTGAATCAGAAAGACCTATTTCTCTATTACAAACACATGAGGATAAATTGGTGGAACTAGAGGCATTAGGCTTACAGCATTTAATTATACTACCCTTTACTAGTGAATTGTCAACCATGAGTGCCTACAATTTCATAAAAGACATTCTTGTAGCACATATTAACTTAAAAAAAATAGTGCTGGGTTATGATCATCACTTTGGCAATAATCGAGAAGGAAACTTAGAATTTTTGAATAAGCATGCACTAAGTATGGGTTTTGATGTTATTGAAATTCCGGCCAAAGAAATTGATGAAATAAAAATAAGTTCCACGAAAATACGGGAAGCCATACGAAACGGTGAAATAGAAAAAGCAGCTAAATTTCTTGGAAAACCTTATGAAATAACTGGTACAGTTATAAAAGGTAATCAATTGGGAAGAACCATTGGGTATCCAACCGCGAATTTTGTTCCAATAGAACCTCTACAACTACTTCCTAAACTTGGGGTTTATGCAGTGAAAATTAAAGTGCTACACCAAATATATTTTGGAATGCTTAATATTGGATTGCGACCAACGGTAGAAGAAAATGGGCAAATGAAATTAGAAGTTCATATATTTGATTTTTCGGAGCATTTATATGGAGCTAAAATTCAGGTTCATTTATTTGAAAGAATTCGAAATGAACAAAAATTTGCTTCCATCGAGGCACTTAAAGCACAAATAGAGGAAGATGAAATTATTGCTCGTAGTTATTTTATGCATTTGGACTAATTTATCTTTTGGACAGGCTGACAAAACCTTTCCAATTTATTCCTTGGAAGAAGCATTAAAAATCAGAAAAGACAGTGTCTTTGGGATTGACTTGAGCAGACAAAAACTTTCTTCCCTTCCTTCACAGCTGTTTGAGTTCAAGGAATTGCGATATCTCAACCTTTCAAAAAATAAATTCAATTGCTTAAATGATTCTTTATCAATGCTTTCTCATCTGGAAATTATTGATTTTTCAGTAAATAAATTTGAAGCGTTTCCGGCGGTTATTTTTCAACTAATTCATTTGAAAGAAATATTAATCTCCAGAAATCAAATTGAAAAAATACCAGAAGAAATTAAATATTGCGAAGCATTGAAGATTTTAGATCTTAATGACAATCCAGTTGGTGATATTGGCGCTGGGCTTTTAACTTTAAAAAATCTAAAATTATTAGATCTTCAAGGTGTTATGTACGGCCCTACTTTACACAAACAAATTATGGAAAGTCTTCCCCATACAAAAGTAAGGCTGGATCCACCCTGTACCTGTATGGAATAGTTTTCAACATTTTATGGCTGAAACATCCTGTTGAGCCGAAAGGAAAGATACACAGCTTTTGTTACTTTTGGTTTGTGTTAAAGTCAATTTACTTCCTTTTGTTTTCTATAGCAGTTGTAACTGTTGCAGGAAGTGTCTTTGGACAAAACTTACTGAACAATGGGAGTTTTGAATTTGGTGGACCAGGAAATGGTTTTATTGTCGATGGTCAAGGATATCAACAGCTAAATCAACCTTTTAGTGGGAATACTAATCCAGGTGATTATGCTATACACTATAATGCATTTGATTTAAATACAAGTTTTTTTTATCCTATCCATGATCACACCAGTGGCAATGGAAATATGTTACTTGTCGATGCTACAAGTGTTGGAGGTAATCAAGCGTTTTGGAAAGCAGGAAATAATGGTGGCGGAGTCTGTAACCTAATTGTTGGTCAAACCTACCAACTGCG
>CANJQZ010000103.1 GCA_947476515.1 Flavobacteriales bacterium | reverse complement strand
GTAAATTCTAAAAGTAACTGCATTAAGACCTAAAAATGATGCTGGAAGGATCACCGTATCAGACAGCATTAAATTGGCATTATTACCAGATAAACCAGTACCAACATTGGTAGCAAAATTATCTAAACTTGAACGCAAAGCCCAAGTTGGAGTTCCACCTGTAGAACTTGTTCTGTGTTGAAAGTAGAATTTATATAAATTCAATGCTTTACAGGAATCTGCTGTCAAAGTAAATTCATTATATTCCGTTAGATCAATGGTTGGAGCCATATTCCAAGAACTTCCACTAAAGACACTCGCAGTTGGCGAACAAGAAGCACCTTGATTTGTAAAAGTACTAAAGAGTGCATTTAAAGGTTGAGTAGTTACCGTATTGGCAACAACTGGACAAGCTGCAACGCCTGTAAATTCGTACAATCCAAGAACGATTGGTAAAAGCGGTGCATCTAAACCACTACAATCCTCATCAATTCCATTGATAGGAATATCCAAAGCACCGGGATGAATTGAGGCGTTATTGTCATTACAATCCGTATTGTCTAGTACATAACCCATAACAGTTGAACAGGCTGTTTGATTCATTAAGATATTTCCGTAACCATCATTGTCAAGATCTTGGTAATAAGTCAAAAAAGTTAGATTCTCATCAATTTGACCGTTGCAATTATTGTCTAAATTATCACAGATTTCGACAGCTGTTGGATAGATCGCAGCAGAAGCATCATTACAATCGCCACCCACTAAAACATAATTAGCACCAGGAGAAGTCACGGCAGAAACAGTTGTCGTTCCACCGAAACCATCGGCATCATTATCCAAGTAATAAGTTACTAAAGTAAAACCTTCATCAACTTGTCCATTACAATTATTATCAATGGCATCATAAATTTCAACTGCATTCGGATTAACCGAAGCATTATTATCATTACAATCTGTACTGTTAGCAACATAACCTGTACTTGGTCCACAATTACTAATTGTAACTGCTAAATTTCCAAAACCATCATTATCTAAATCTTGATACCAAGTCGTTACTGCATTAACAGCAGCATTATTGTCATTACAATCTGTATTATTAGCAACATATCCTGTAGGTTGAACACAAGCTGCAGTGGTCATTCCATTTCCACCAAAACCATCATTATCCATGTCCATATACCAAATGGTATTTGGATTAATAGCAGCGCTATTATCATTACAATCTGTGCTATTGGCTACATAATTTAATGGTTGAAAACAAGACAAGGTAGTACTTAAAGCATTTCCAAAACCATCACCATCAACATCAGCATACCAAATGGAAGGAGTATTGCACGGCGTAACAGATCCCCAAGTTGTGCCGATACGAAGTTCATCAAAAAGAATAAAAGGAGTTGTTGTTGTAGCTGCTTGTCTCAATAAAAACCTACCTAAACCAACAGCAGCAACATCTGTCCCACCAAGAGCAGTAACATCTGGTGTTGGTAGTATACCATTAAAACTAGTTGTATTAATCCAAAGTTTAGAGACATCATTAGCAGTACCCGCAACTATTTCATAGGAAAGCGTGATGAAATAATCTTGATTTGTATTCATGTCAACAGAATAGTAAACTGGAGTTGATGAACTCCTATTCGATATACCAATCAGATATTTTCCAGCAGTAGCACTTTGTTTTGCCCAAACACATGCGGCATAATTAGTGGTAGAATTTGACTCGATTAAATTGGCGAAATAACTCCCTGTTGTATTTAAAGAACCTAAACTGGAAACATTAACCAAAAATGAAACATATGTAATGCCGGAGGTTTGAGCAGTAAAAGGTAAATAATAGTCAGTTCCCGCAGCATCAAAAGCTACTTTATTGCCTTGGGATGCAAGTAAAAGAGGATAACTTAAGCTTGCTGAGTTCACAAAAATGGAATCACCTGTGTTGACCCATTTCCAAACCATTGAACTTTGAGCACTTAAACCACTAACCGCACTTGGAGTATAATTAAAGGGCTCGTAAGAAATTAATTGAGCTTTAGATACAATTGGTAATAGAACGAAAATTAATATACTAAATACTATTTTTTTCATGAGATTTTATTTTAATTCAAAAGTACACATTGTATAATAACACCATATTAAATTAAAATAAAAAAGGCGCCCAAAGGCGCCTTTTGTTTATAACTTTATTAGATTGTGAATTACGCTTGAGGCGCTTCAGCTTCTCTTTCAGGTCTTGGAAGTAAAACTTTACGAGATAGTTTCCATTTTTTAGTTTTTGGATCTTTTCCAACTACCTTAAAGGTCAACATATCTCCTTCTTTACAAACATCTTCCATTTTCGCTACCTTCTCCCAAGAGAATTCAGAAATATGGATTAGACCATCAGTACCAGGCATTATTTCAACGAAACAACCAAAGTCTTTAACCGACTTGATTTTACCTTCATAAGTCGCTCCATCTTCCACTTGTGGAGGGAAAGCTATTAATTTAATTCTACGAAGTGCTTCTGCCATATCATCTCCATTATTGGAAAGGATTTGAACACGACCTTCAGTAGAAGGTAATTCTTCAATAGTAATAGTGGTTTTTGTTTCCTTTTGAAGTCCTTGAATGATTTTTCCTCCAGGTCCGATGATGGCACCGATCATATCATTAGGAACAACAAACGATTCTACACGAGGAGTTTGTGGTTTCAATTCAGCTCTAGGCGCTGCCATAGTTTCTGTAATTTTATCAAGAATATGAAGACGACCAGCTTTTGCTTGCTCCAAAGCTTGAATAAGCACTTCATAAGGAAGACCATCAACTTTGATATCCATCTGACAAGCGGTGATACCTTTCGCAGTACCCGTCACTTTGAAATCCATATCACCCAAATGATCTTCATCACCTAGAATGTCAGAAAGAATAGCAAATTTACCTTCATCAGTAATCAATCCCATTGCAATACCTGAAACAGGCGCTTTGATTTGAATACCTCCATCCATAAGTGCTAAAGTTCCAGCACAAACAGTTGCCATAGAAGACGAACCATTAGATTCAAGAATATCAGAAACAATACGAATTGTGTAAGGATTATCATCTGGAAGCACTGGCTTCAAGGCTCTTAGCGCCAAATTTCCGTGACCAATTTCTCTTCTTGAAGTTCCTCTTAGAGGTTTTGCTTCACCTGTTGAAAAAGGAGGGAAATTATAATGCAACATAAATTTCTCTGTACCTCTAAAAGTAGCACCATCGATTAATTGCTCATCCATTTTACCACCAAGAGTCAAGGTCGTTAATGATTGTGTTTCACCTCTTGTAAATACAGCGGAACCATGAACCATTGGCAAGTAATCAACTTCTGCCCAAATAGGACGAATTTCATCAAAATTACGACCATCCAAACGCTTGCGTTCGTTAAGCATCACCCAACGCACCGCTTTTTTCTTCACTTCTGAAAAATAAGGAGAAATAAATTTACCTACTTCAGCTAATTCTTCAGCTGTAAAACTTGCTTTAACTTCCGCTTTAATTTCTTCAAAAAGCTCCGTTCTCTTTGCTTTATTGGCCAGACCCATTGCAGCAACAGCTTTACATTTGTCCATTGCTAATTCATAGACCTTATTCTTTACCTCTTCGTTATGTGCTTCGTGAGAATACTCACGCTTTGGATTTGCAGTAGCTATAGTTGCACCAAGATCTAATTGAAATTGACATTGTTCTTTAATTGCTTCGTGTGCAATTTTAAATACTTCCACCAATTCAGCTTCAGAAATTTCCTGCATTTCACCTTCCAACATATTAATATCTTTCATCGTACCAGCGATAACAACATCAATATCAGATTCAGCCATTTCGGCCATAGTTGGATTTAATATATAAGCTCCATTAACTCTACCGACACGAACTTCAGACATTGGACCGTTGAAAGGAATGTCTGAAACAGCGATTGCAGCAGAGGCAGCAAAACCACACAAGGCATCAGGATTATGAATGCCATCATAAGAAAGCAATTGAATCATCAATTGAACTTCAGCGTGATAATCATCTGGAAAAAGGGGACGCAAAGCGCGATCCACCAAACGCATAACAAGAATCTCAGTTTCAGATGGACGCGCTTCTCTTCTGAAGAAACCTCCAGGAAAACGACCAGCCGCAGAGTATTTCTCGCGATAATCAACAGTAAGTGGTAAAAAATCCACTCCTTCTTTTGCTTCATGCGCAGCAACAACCGTTGCCAACAACATAGTGTCGCCCATTCTAACGACAACAGACCCATCTGCCTGTTTTGCCAATTTACCTGTTTCAACAGAGATTTCTTTCCCTCCGGTGAACATTGACTTTTTTGTACCTATATTCATTTCTATTTATTTACTTATTTAAACTTTTCTATAGGCAGATTATATTTCCATCTACTTTTTTACTTACCGCTATGAACAAAAAAAGGACATGCGACTTACGCCGAATGTCCCCTCTCCATAAATTTTGTACCTAGAATTAACGACGAAGTCCTAATTCTTTAACCAAGGCACGATATTTTTCAATGTCATTACTTTTCAAATAGTCCAAAAGACTTCTTCTTTTACCTACTAGCAATTGAAGTGAGCGTTGTGTTCCAAAATCTTTACGATTTTTCTTCAAATGCTCTGTCAAATGACTAATTCTGTAAGTAAATAATGCTACTTGACCTTCAGTAGATCCTGTGTTCGTTTCTGAACCTCCGTGTTTAGCGAAGATTGCTTTTTTTGCTTCTGGGTTTAAATACATGCCAATATTGTATAAATAATTTTTATGTAGTATTCCGACTCTACCGGAAATATCGGTGCAAATATACAACTACTTTTCTGAATAATAAAAAAAGTATGTTATTGTTCCGTTAAATATATACAAAAGAAGTAAGCAATAAAGGCATAAATAATCTCAACAAAAAAGGCATCCATGTGGATGCCTTAATATTTTATTAGAATAAAAGTCTTATTCTGCTTTTTTACGAATTGCAATTGGTAAAGCAAACTTTGGCATAAAAGCAATTAGAGCGCAAACCAATTTCATTCCATAGTTATAAATTTCTCGATAAATATAATAGGCAATTAGCACGATAAATGCTGCAGCAACTCCCATAATTCCCATTCTCATGTCATTAATGAAATTATCATAATTACCATGAACACTTGAAGGAACTAAAGCGGAAGCCATGTTTACACCTGGAATTTGTATAAAGACATCTCCATAAGATAGTAAAGGAGCATACGCAGCAGCGCCATCTAAACCAGCGATTATTTGCATCAGACCAGCATAAATAATTAATGTAAAAGCAATTTCCCCCGCTAAGGTAATTGTTCGAGGAATCATGGTTAAAAATATAAAATGAAGTAAATCACCATATTCCTGACTGTTCAATTCATCTGTTCTCTTTTTAGTATTGCTGTATAGATACCAAGCGCAAACTAAACTAAGAACTAAACCAATAACAAGACCAAAGGAAGCCCCTGCTTTTTGTCCTCCAGACAACAATTCATTTGTAATATTCATTTTAATATAGCCTGAATCACCGAATATTCCCGCTATGGTTAAATACACACCTCCTAATAAGAAAGCCAAAGCTGCAATTTTCCATATCAAAACAAGGAACCATTTAAATAAATTTCCATTGTCAATTTTCCCTAACAAAGGGAGTACTCGATTGTTGTAAGCATTGTCAATAAAGCCAACATTTACAAAAGGTAAATTCTTTTCCATAATAATTAAGTTTTAAAAGTTTATATGTTAAATATAGTTAAATAATTAAAATTTAGCTAATTAAGCAGTCTCTACTTATGAACAATTTAGCTAATTTATACTAAGAATTGATACTATCACTCAGTATCAGAATTAATGAAAATGTTAATAAATACTGAAATAAGTCATTAATTTAAAGTGAATTACATATTGAATCAGCCCTAAAAAGAATCAAATAGACTTAAAAAAATATGAAGATTATCAATTATATGTGACTTTTAGCTTTAAGTAATTAGGATGAGTTGAGAAGAAAATAATTAGCTACATCAACCGTAAATTTAATTTCAAGAGAAAAGATAATTGACTTAAAAATAGTTTAATTAGATATATTCTTAAAATCAATCAGATAAATGTTAATTTTGCATTGTTCTTAGGTTCTCTCAAAAAGAGATTAATAAGGAATCCGGTGCAATTCCGGAGCTGTAACTGCAGCTGTAAGCACTTGAAAAACGAAACTAGATCCACTGTATGGAAATACGGGAAGGAGGTTCGATCTTAGTGTAAGCCAGAAGACTTGCCCAGAATGGAGAGAAGACTTCAGATTAAAGTTGGACTCGGTAGGAATGCTTGTGTATTCTTCCTTGCCCCATTTCTTAATCTTCTTTCAATTTTATTTGTAAATAATTATAAACAAAACATATGAAAAAAGTATTTTTTATTTTAGGATTAGGTATAAGCTTGTTTACTCAAGCTCAAAATACACTTCATCAAGTATTAATTCTAAATGAAGGGAATTACGATTACACCAACAATATTCAAATCGAACCTGTTACCATTGGATCTTATAATCCTGTTACACAAACATACACCACGGTAAATACGCTTCCAGGCATGCGCTTTGCTTCAGATTTAATCATTGATGGTAATTATTACTATGTTGCAGCAGACACTAAAATCTTCAAGATAGATTTAAATACCCACCAAGAAATCGCTTCTGTAGTTTGTCCTGGTGTTCGTAATTTAGGTGTTTATCAAAATATGATTCTTGCTACAAGAGGTGAATATCTTACTACTTATGATTCTTACCTTCAAGTTTTCAATTCAAATACCTTACAATTCATAGCGTCAATTGATACTTTAAATGGTCCAAAATGGGCTACTCAAAATATCGTTATTGAGGGAACAACTGCTTATATCGCAGTAAACAATGGTTATGAATTGGGAAAT
>CANJQZ010000102.1 GCA_947476515.1 Flavobacteriales bacterium | reverse complement strand
ACCATTGTCTTGCGCACCACCCATTACAGCACCATCTCTATCAAAAGCAATTCCATAAAATTGAGTGACATTATAACCTCTATTTGCTGGATACCAAGTTCCACCGAAGTTATTTGAAATTCCAACACCACCATCATTTCCAATGTAGATTCTATTATTAGCATCCCACTTCATCTCATGATTATCTGCATGTGCATAAATTGGTGAGTTTGGAGAAACAAACCATTGACTCACTTTTAAGAAAAATCCTGATGGAGGGTTATTAACTGCTTGATTCCATTTCCAAATATCAATACCACCAACAAGAATTTCTTCATCATCTGTTGGATTAACAGAAACTATTGAATTATAGGTTCCTTGATCGCGATAAATATCAAATTCATTTGGAGGAGCTGATGCACCTACAAATTGATACCAAGTTTGACCATTGTCATGAGAAACATGCATACTCAATAAATTACTGTTAGTTCGAACAGCATAAATAGAATATTGATTGGTTGTTGTATTCTTTGTTGGAGAAATAGCATATTCAATTCTTCCTGCACCTGTAGGTACTAAATTATTTCCAATAGTTCCAGTTTTGTCAGAAAAACTAACACCTCCATCTACAGACACATAAGTTTTGTTAGCGGCAAACGAAGCTACAATAACTGAAGCATCAGGAGAAACTTTTAGAGCAAAACATCCTCCAGAAGTAACCGTTACATTAGTCATAGAAGCATCACCCAATTTCCATTTTTTCAAACCAGAAGATGTCGCCATCCAAACATAATTATCAGCATTCGTACTGATAATTTCTGTACAATTTGATGTTCCTGGAATTGCATTCCAAGTAGTTCCAAAATCACTAGAATACCAAACACCATTTCCATTCCACCCTTCTTGATTCGAACCTGTTGCAACATACAATACACCATCAGGAGATTGCGCCATACTAGAAATAAATGGATTTCCACCTGCTGCAATATATTCTGGAACACGCGTCCAAGAATTACCTTTGTTTAATGAAGTAAATAAACCTCCAGAAACACCACCAGCCCAAATGCGATTGATATTCGTTCGGTCTATTTGAATAGCACGCGTTCTACCACCAATATTGTCCGGACCTTGTTCTTCAAAGCTAATTGTTTTTGATTGCTTCATTTTGGATATTTGATCTGCAATCATTGCTAATTTCTCAGCAGAAACAGCTTCGCCAGTAGTTACATCAATGTAACGCGCTTTCATCCAGGCAGCAGCATCATCAGATTTAGGTTGATTCAACATGGATAAATCAGCTGATTGATATCGAGATAACAATTGAAGTTGACCCAATGGTGAAAAATAAAGGGCTACAGCTAAAGCTGCAATTGCCACAGAACCAATAAGATAGACTTTTTTATTCATAATTCTAATATTAGGGCGCTATTATAATAGCGTGCAAGATAATGATAATTTTTTACTACTGTATAGATTTTTGTTCTCTTTTTTAGTTTTTTTTGACTCATTTGCTGTCTTGTACCAGATTGACAAATTGAAAATTAAAATAAATGTTTTTCCGCATGATAAGAGGATCTAACCAAGGGTCCGGATTCTACATAGCGAAATCCCATGGAAAGACCTAAATCTTTGTAATAAGCAAATTGTTCGGGCGTGATAAATTCCTCTACAGGTAAATGTTTTGGTGTAGGTTGAAGATATTGTCCCAATGTCAAGACATCTACCTCCACTTGCCTCAGATCTTGCATGGTTTCGATTACCTCTTCCACACTTTCACCTAAACCCAACATAACACCTGATTTAGTTCTCATGCCCCCTTTCTTTAGGCGAAAAAGTAATTCTAAACTTCTATCGTATTTGGCTTGTATGCGTACTTGTTTGGTTAAACGACGCACCGTCTCCAAATTGTGTGAAACAATTTCTGGTGCCACATCAATTATTTGTTGTAAGTTATCCCAATTTCCCGCAAAATCTGGGATTAAGGTTTCCATGGTAGTGTTTGGAGATTGCTGACGAATAGCTTTAACGGTTTGTACCCATATTTCAGATCCACCATCTTTTAAATCATCGCGATCCACTGAGGTTAATACAGCATGTTTGACACCCATAATTTTAACACTATTGGCCACCCTTCCTGGTTCAAAAATATCTACTTGCTCTGGTTTTCCGGTTTGCACTGCACAAAAACCACACGATCTTGTACAAATATTCCCTAAGATCATAAAGGTAGCGGTACCCTCTCCCCAGCATTCACCCATATTGGGACAACTTCCACTTTCACAAATGGTATGCAATTTATGTTCGTCTACTAGCGACCTTACTTTTCTGTAATTCTCACCAATAGGCAACTTTACCCTCAGCCAACTTGGCTTTTTCATTCTCGGCGTTTCCTCTTTTAGTTCTATCATAATGAATACAAAATTCGTAAAAGTTCAGCAATAACATCTATAAATCATAAATTGTTTTTAAGTAAGATTCTCCCTCCTTAAAAAAGCCTTACTTTTGCTAAACAATTCATATGGAAATTTCAACAGTTAATTATTTAGGAGACTTGCGCACTGAGTGTATTCATTACTCAGGAGAGAAGATACTTACAGATGCCCCTAAAGATAATTTTGGTAAAGGGGAAGCATTTTCTCCAACAGATTTAATGGCTACTTCTTTGGCGGCATGTTTCATAACAATAATGGGTATTTATTGCCAACAGAATGGAATAATAATGGAACATTGCAATGCAAAAGTGGAAAAAATTATGTCCGCACTTCCTAGAAAAATCGCTAAAATAAATATCCGATTTAATTTATCAGAAAACCATTGGGATAAAGCTACTTTTGATGCGGTTGTTAGTGCTGGAAAAAAATGTCCCGTTGGATTAACCATTGAAGAAGTTGTAGCAATTGATTATATTTTTGAATAAAATGGAAAGAGAAAGAAACTATATTAAAAAAGAAAAATCAGATGTGATTTTTGGAATCCGCACAGTTATTGAGGCGATTCAAGCAGAACGAGAAATCAATAGAATTCTAATCCAAAAAGGGATGAACAAAGATTTGTTCATGGAATTAAAGAATGAACTGGCAGATAAAAACTATCAATTACAATTTGTACCAGTAGAAAAATTAAATGCCTTAACCTCAGGAAATCACCAAGGGGTAATTGCTTTTGTTTCTCCTATCGAATATGGAGATATTGAAGTTGTGGTAGACGACATGTTATTAAAAGGAGAGAAACCCTGTATTCTCGTATTGGATAGAATAACGGATGTAAGAAATTTTGGGGCGATAGCACGAACAGCTGAATGTCAAGGAATCGATGCAATATTAATTCCTGCCAAAGGTTCTGCCCTTGTAACAGCTGACGCGATGAAAGCCTCTGCAGGAGCATTAAATAGAATATTGGTTTGTAAAACAGACAACCTAAAAAACACCTTATTTTATTTACAACAAAGTGGCTTAAGAATTATCGCTTGTACTGAAAAAGCAAGTGTCCCATTGCAAAGCATCAATCTAAGAGGTCCAGTAGCCATGATTTTCGGATCAGAGGAAAGTGGAATTACCAGTGATCTTATTTCTATGTCAGATGCTCGATTGAGAATTCCAATGAAAGGAGAGATCGCTTCTTTGAATGTTAGTGTTGCTGCTGGTATTGTTATGTATGAAAAGATGCGTCAGGATGCAGAAGTAATGTTTACAAAAGAGAAATAATTTCAGGTTTCAATTAACGCAATAACATAGCAGCTTTTTGCGGCACTTCATTTAGATCATATATTCTATGCTCAAACTTAAGGGTATTGCGCAAATTAGGTTCAAACCAAATGGCTTGCATTCCCGATCGTAACGCTCCTGCTATATCAGCATGATAATCATCCCCTACCATTAAGGAATTTTCAGGCTTAGCCCCTGCCAGATCCAAGGCATGTTTAAAAATCTTTTGATGGGGCTTATTATATCCAATGTGTTCCGAACAGACTACCACATCAAAAAAGGGACTTAACAAACAATTATTCAATTTTTCATATTGGACTTCTGTGAATCCATTGGTGATAATATGGAGGGTAAAACCCATTGTTTTTAGATCAGTTAAAACCTCTATGGCATTAGGAAAAAGTCGTGTTTGTCTAGGAGAAATTTCGACATAAGCATCGCCTATTCTTTTAATTTGATGCTCATCATGTAATCCGTAGACCTTAAGGGTTGCACGAAAACGCTCATAACGCAAAGCTTCTTTTGCCAGTTTTCCTTGACCATATTTTTTCCAAAGAGCTGCGTTTTTATTGCGATAAACTTTATGAAAATGTTCAAACCCATGACAGGCATCTAATAGTTTTTCTTGTTCAAGAATAGTGCGCAAGGCAAATTCAGAATTAGCATCAAAATCCCAAAGCGTTCTATCAAGATCAAAGAATAAATGTCTATCTGAATATGACATAAGAAAGAAAAGTAGTCACAATTGCATTTAAAAACATACCTAGCATTATCCATAGAAAAGTAAACTTTTCATTGCCATAAAACTTAGCAACCACAATACTTCCAATCGGAACGGATAGAAAAAAAGGAGCCCAAAAACAAATTCCTATTTTCCCGAAAGTCGATTTTATTTTGAGTATAAATCGATTCATTTTAGTGAATTTTTTTTTCACTTTCACGGTAGTATTGTTTTGCTTTGCCCAAAGAAGTTTTTTAGCATAACGCTTGGCGGCATAAGCTAATAAAAAATCACTTCCAAAATAAAAGAAAAATGATCCGAAGATACCGCCAGCAACTGAAGCAAAATAAGTCTCATAATAATGCATTCCGAGATGCACCGCTGTGAACGGCGCAAATAAAAATTTGACAGTTGACAACAAAAAAGTACTCGTAATTCCTCCCCAGTTCATAATTATACTTTTATGCCAAATGCTAAATCCCCAGCATCACCTAATCCGGGAACGATGTAAGATTGAGCCGTTAACTCATCATCAATGGCACCTAACCAAAATTCTGTATTGGGAGGCAATTGATTTTTTAAAGATTCAATGGCAAACGAACTTGCAATCGCAGAGACAATAATCAATTTTTTAGGAGCTCCGTTAATTTTAAGCGTATTGTATACTGCTAACATAGAATTTCCGGTGGCCAACATAGGATCGCTAATGATCCAAATTTTATTATCAAGCGGTGGTGCTGCAAGATATTCGACAAATATTTCGAAATCTTCGGGGCTCGAATGTTTTCTATAGGCAGATATAAAAGCGCTGTCTGCTTTATCAAATGTACGCATAAGTCCCTGATGCATGGCCAATCCAGCTCGCAGTATCGTAATTAATACAGGTTGCTCAAACAATACATTACAAGAAGAAATACCTAAAGGTGTAATAATTTCCTTTGAGGAATAGGCTAAATTTTTAGAAAGTTCATAACCCATGATTTCGGCGATGCGCTCCATATTCAGTCTGAAACGAAGTGCATCTTTCTGAACTTGTTCATCTCTAATTTCAGCAATATAGCTTCCTAATATGGATGCGTGATCGGAAAAATTATATACCATAATCAATTGTGATTTTTTTGATAAAGTTAGTCAGAAAATCAAGCTAAATTAAGAATTAACAAAGATTAATGTAATTTAACAAATCAAAGATTTTTCCTATTTTTAGCAGATGAATCAATCTAATAAAAAAATAATTTTTGTAGTTATTGTTGCTGCTCTAGGATACTTTGTAGACATCTACGATTTGGTACTCTTTGGCGTTGTAAAAGCAGACAGTCTAAAAGCAATTATGCCAAGAGCTAGCATACTAGAACAAGCGGCAATGGGCAAACACCTATTCAATATGCAAATGTTAGGCATGCTCATTGGGGGATTGATTTGGGGGATTTTAGGTGATAAAAAAGGGCGATTAAAAGTGCTTTTTGGTTCTATTCTGCTCTACTCTATTGCTAATATCACCAATGCTTTTGTAACTGACACCTTTAGTTATTCTTTGATTCGAATAGTAGCAGGTATTGGTTTAGCGGGAGAATTAGGTGCCGGAATAACATTAGTTTCTGAAATGATGTCCAAGGAAAAACGAGGTTATGGCACAATGATAATAGTAACTTTTGGAGCATTAGGCGCAGTAGTTGCTTCACTCGTAGGTTCAACTGGCGCTGGTTTAGCTACTTTATTTTCAAATATTTTCAATTTTCAAATTGCACCTTGGCAAGCCGCTTATTTATTGGGTGGAATAATGGGATTAACCTTATTATTCTTGCGTGTAGGAACCATCGAATCTAATTTCTTTAATACCATTAAAACCAAAGAAAATGTAAAGAAAGGATCTTTTAAAATTTTATTCTCTTCTCGAAAAAACACCTTGAAATATCTTTATTGTATTTTGATTGGCATTCCTATTTGGTATGTTATTGGATTAATTATAATGAATTCAAAAGACGATTTTGGACCATGGCTTGGCCTTTCCAATGTAAGTAATGGAAAAGCAGTAATGTATGCCTATATTGGTTTATCATTGGGGGATCTAATTTCTGGATTTTTAAGTCAATGGCTGAAAAGTAGAAAACTTGTAGTAAAAATTTATTTAGGATTTACAGCAATAATTTGCTTAACATTCTTGATCTTTATTAAACAAATAAGCCTTGAGAATTATTATTTATTTTGCTTTCTCTTAGGAACAGGCACAGGTTATTGGGCTATTTTTGTAACCATTGCAGCGGAACAATTTGGCACCAATATTAGATCTACCGCTGCAAACACCATTCCTAATTTTGTGAGAGGATCGGTTAACCTTATTATACTTTTATTCGGATTTTTACTTTCTATGTCCTGCACAACAGGTGTTGCGGCATTGATAATAGGATTTCTCTTGATTTTACTTGCTTTTTTCAGTTTGAGTAAGTTAGACGAGACCTTTGGAAAAGATTTAAATTATCTAGAGGAAGAAACTACTTAATGCCCACCTGCTTTGCAGGAATTGAGCTT
>CANJQZ010000101.1 GCA_947476515.1 Flavobacteriales bacterium | reverse complement strand
TTTTCATATGGAATTCCATCAAAAATATAGGTTCCATTTATTAAACTATTGGACCAAGGAAACATCCAAACCGATTCATTCCAAGAATCTAAATGCGAATGGGAACTGATTAATTTAGTTGTCTTATCCTGATGGATACATTCTAATGAAATTACTCTTGCACCCTTAGAATCTATATCTAATTGCCAAAAGGAATTCTTTAGAGAAATAATCATAACACAAAATTAATAAAAGTGAACATAAAATGAATTCTTTGTAAATTAGTGGCAACGAATGAAAATTTTAATAGGCTCCATATTTCTTTTATTCATGACCCTAAATGTATTTGGGCATGATTATTATTTTTCTTTTGCTGAAATCGAATATGATGCTGACCATAGCTGTTTGTTAATGAGCATTAAAGTCTCCACACATGATTTAGATTATTATTATCAAAAAAAAACTGGTGAATCTAAATCAATTGAAAAGGCATTTGAAATGGACAGTTGCACAAGAAAGATTATGCAATTCATTCAAGATGGCATCACAATTAGTCAAATGTCTGTTCCGGTTGCACTGAACTTAGAGGGAAGAACTACCACTAAAGATGGATTTACCTATTTTTATTTCAAATCTGATAAGATAGATCCTAAGATTGGACTCACTGTGAAATACGATCTATTTATGGATATCTTTACGGAGCAGCAAAATAAAATAAATTTCATTGTCAACCACCAAACCAAGAGTTATGAGTTCCTATTATTCCATCGGGAACATCAAATTAATATCTACTAATTATGAACAAAATAATCCTTTCCTTAATTGTTACTTCCTCCATTTTTGTATGCCTAGGACAAAAAAAATTCGCTCAATTAGAAAGTGAATTACCTACTCCTAACGAGTACAGGAATGCCGCTGGAGCACCCGGACATGCTTATTACCAGCAACAAGCAGATTATAAAATGCAACTTGTTATAGACGATGCTACGCAAAAACTAAGTGGATTTGAAACCATCACTTACACCAATAATTCTCCTGATGCACTTTCCTACCTTTGGTTGCAATTAGATCAAAATATTTATGCTCAAGATGCGGACAACAAGCTTATTGAAGTAGAAAAAATGGAGGATTTCAAGTCTATTGGAGATATTCAAAAAAAGTTCTTTTACTATGATGGTGGATTTAAAATTGAATCGATTACGAATACCTCTGGAATCAAAATGAAATATTCTGTAAATAAAACGATGCTTCGTATAGATTTAGAACATCCACTTGCAGCACATTCCAGCATAAGTTTTCAAGTAAAATGGTGGTACAATATTAACGATAGAATGGCCGTAGGGGGTCGGTCAGGATACGAGTATTTTGAAAAAGATAAAAATTACCTGTATACCGTTGCTCAATTTTTCCCTAGAATGTGTGTCTATAATGATGTTACAGGATGGCAAAACAAACAGTTCCTAGGAAGAGGAGAATTTACCTTGCCTTTTGGAAATTATGATGTTTCGATTACAGTTCCTGCCGATCATATTATTGGAGCAACAGGTGAACTTCAGAATGGAGATAAAATACTAAGCAGTCAACAAAGAGAACGATTGGCGCGCGCAAGAAAATCAGACGAACCCATAATTATTGTAACCCAAGCGGAGGCGGAGAAAGCAGAACTTGACAAATCAAACAAAACTAAAACATGGCAATTTAAAGCAACTAATGTCCGTGATTTTGCCTTTGCAAGTTCAAGGAAATTTATTTGGGATGCCCAAAACCTTAATGTTGGTGGAAAGAATGTCCTTTGTATGTCCTTTTATCCAAAAGAAGGAAATCCTTTATGGGAAAAATATTCTACTAAATTGGTAGCACATTCCATTAAAACCTATTCAAAATACACAGTGGATTACCCCTATCCTGTGGCTATTTCCGTTCATTCCAAATGGATAGGCATGGAATACCCAATGATCTGTTTCAACGGTGGTCGTCCTGAAGAAGATGGAACCTATTCAGAAGATACCAAATACGGAATGTGGGGCGTAATTATTCATGAGGTAGGACATAATTTCTTTCCAATGATTATCAACTCTGATGAGCGTCAATGGACATGGATGGATGAAGGATTGAATACTTTCGTTCAGTATTTAACCGAACAAGAATGGGAAAGAGGATATCCAAGTCGAAGAGGACCAGCCTACCTTATTGCAGATTACATGAGAGGTGATCAAAAATTCATATCACCCATTATG
Organism: Flavobacteriales bacterium; assembly: GCA_947476515.1. Lineage (GTDB taxonomy): Bacteria > Bacteroidota > Bacteroidia > Flavobacteriales_D > Crocinitomicaceae > UBA952. The sequence goes on along the minus strand of CANJQZ010000101.1, from coordinate 4,835 downwards.
ACCAATTCCGAATCTATTTTTCAATTTGGAAATAATGCCTACGGGAAACCTGCTACTGCATTGAACATATTGAGGGAGACCATTATGGGGAGAGAATTGTTTGACTATGCCTTTAAAACCTATTGTGAAAGATGGAAATTTAAACATCCTTCCCCAGCAGACTTTTTTAGAAGTATGGAAGATGCTTCAGCAGTAGACTTAGATTGGTTTTGGAGGGGTTGGTTTTATGGAACGGAGCCTGTAGATATTGCCATAAAAGAGGTGAAATGGTTTGAGCTGAACACCCAAAACCCTACCATCGAAAAGGCATTTTTAAAAACTAAAGCTGCTGAAAAAACAGTATTTATTGGCGATGAAAGAAATTTAAAAAGTATCGAAGAGACGGTAAATGAGAAAGATAGTACCATCGATGATTTTTATGCCAAAAGAAATCTGTATCTTCCAGATGCACTTGATAAAAAAGAATACAATGACTTCATTGCCAAAATGAGTACAAGTGATTTAGCCTTATTAAATGCCAACAAACAATTCTATGAAGTTGCTTTTGAAAATATTGGTGGAAATGTGATGCCCATCATCATGGAATTTACCTTTACGGATAATACAAAAAAAGTAATTCGGATTCCAGCAGAGATATGGAGACAACAAGAGGTTAATGTCTGTAAAGTCTTTATTTTTGATAAAACCGTTCTTAAAATGCGTTTAGATCCGTTTTTAGAAACAGCTGATGTCGATTTCAATAACAACTCTTGGCCACAAGAGTTTGAACCTACTCGTTATCAATTATTTAAGCTGCAAGGAACTAAAGACAATCCAATGCAACGCCAGAAGAAAGTGGACGCCTTACCTAAAGATTAATTTTTTTGGAATAAACAACCAAAAGATGTATATTTCGTATTCAAAATTGGGAACTTACCCGAGATTTTGCTTGTATGAAAATAATTTTACATCTTCTATTATTGTTTTTTAGCTCCTTTGCTTTCACACAAGCAGATGATTGTACAAGCCCAACCCCTATTTCAAATGTTATCAATTTCTGTTCTGGTAATGGTTTCTATACCAATGTAGGCTCCAATCCATCGGCTTATTCAACTCCAACTTGTTGGCCTACCAATGCAACAGAAGATGTTTGGTTTCAATTTACAGCCATTGGAACTGATGTATTAATTTCCTTGAATGGACTTGGTGCCGGTGGAACAATGGGTCAACCTAGAATTGCATTGTATACAGGTACCTGTGGCGGAACACTCAACGAAATCGGATGTAATAACGGAACTGCAGGTGTTGGGACTACCCAACTATACGAAGGAGCCTTGACTCCAGGTGTTGTTTATCTAATTAGAATTGGAAGCACACCAAGCGCAGAAGGCACCTTTGAAATATGTCTAAATAATTACACTCCATCGGCAAATCCTGGAGCCGATTGTGGAGGTGCAGCTTTTCTTTGTAGTCAAAACCCAGTAAGTGTCGCTACCCTCAGTGGAGGAGGTTTGGATAATGATGAACCAGAACCAGGAACATGTTTGGATGTACCAGGAGTAGATGAAGGCAATTCAGCATGGTTTTATTGGACTTGTGGCACAAGTGGGGCTCTGACATTTGATATCACTCCTATTAATTCTCTTGATGATATTGATTTTATTCTCTACCAACTTACTGGAAACGATCCATGTGCCCCTCGAACGCCCATTAGATGCTGCTCCTCCTCTTGTTTAAATGCAACGGGTTCGACAGGAATTAATACTATTGAAATAGATCTTAATGAATTTCCAGGGTGCCAAGTAGGATACAATGCCTATGTTCAATCCATAAACATGACTGCTGGTGTTAGTTATGCCTTACTCGTAAATAATTTTAGTGCGAATACAGGCTATACAATCAACTTCAACAACAATACTCCAAATGCAGGAACCTTTGCTGGACCAAACCCTCAAATAACAGCCAATCCCATGGTAATATGTGCTGGTCAAAATATTACTTACGACGCTTTAAGTTCTGTAAATTGTAGTGGTGGACTTCAATGGAATTTTTTAAATGGAGGAAGTCCGGTTAATGCTACAGGTGCTGGACCTCATTCCGTAACTTATGCTACCCCTGGGAATTATGTTGCCATATTAAATGGAACGGACCCGCAAGGTTGTACATCAATTGATTATGTTAATATTCAAGTCAATGGATTTCCAATTTTAAATATTATTCCTTCAGATACACTGTGCAGTGGATCCAATGTTATTGTTCCTTTTAGTGCCAATCCGAATGTAGGTGTTACTTATACTTGGACAACCAATACCAATCAAAATTTGTCTGGATATTCTGGCGGAAGTGGAGGATCCATTAATCAAATTGTAAACAATGCCTCTACCAGCGATCAGAATGTTAGTTATACGATCATTGGTTCATTGAATGGCTGTAACGATACAGCACAATTTGTTGCTACCATTAACCCATTAATTGAACCTGTATTTCCTGGAATGGGCCCTTTCTGCTTGGGACAATTACCGCCACCAGTATTACCATTACAAAGTACCAACATAACGCCGATAACAGGATATTGGAATACACCGAATATCAATACCAATTTACTTGGTCCTACCACTTATTTTTTCACACCAGATCCGAATCAATGTGCTGACACCACCCATATTTTTATTGACATTAATGATAATCCATCTGTTAACTTTCAGGCAGATACTTTAATAGGATGCAGTCCATTACAAGTTCAATTCACAACCGACACAGTAGTTGGAGCGAGCTATGTTTGGCTAGCCAATGGAATAAATATTGGAAATGCACCAAGCGTTAATTATTTATTTACGCAATCTGGATGTTACAATATTGAACTTCAATTTAATTTAAATGGCTGCTCAGCCACCTCTTTTATACCGAGTTACATATGTGTTGAAGCAGACCCAATAGCTTCCTTCGGAATGGTTCCTGGAGTGTTTCAAAATCCAAGTGAATTGGTTAATTTTCAAAATGGAACTGTTGGCGCAGCCAACTATTATTGGGATTTTGGAGATGGTAGTAATTCCAACGAGTCAAATCCTAGTCATTTATTTAATAATACTGTATCAGGAGCAAGCATAACATTATACGCTTATTCCAATATTGGGTGCAGTGATTCAATTACGCAGCTTATTTCATATGAAGAGGGATTGATTTACTATATCCCAAATACCTTTACACCTGACCAAGACGAGCACAATCAATCTTGGAAACCTATTTTTACTAGTGGTTTTGACCCCTTTAATTTCAACCTTAAAGTATATAATCGTTGGGGAGAAATTGTATGGGAAACTAATAATGTGAATGTAGGATGGGATGGGACATATGGAAAATCAACCCATGCGCAAGAAGGTGTTTATACATGGGAAATTAACTTTAAATTAAAACAAGACGATGATCGTAAAGTGATCTCTGGAAGTGTTAATTTAATTAAGTAATGTTAAAGAAATTCAAAAAAATTAATCTCTAGAGGCAACGGAAAAATAAAGTAATCGTTTGAAAATTAAGAACAACAAAATTATTAACAGTAAAAACAAGGATAAGTTTAAACACATGAAGTGGCCACTTTGTTCTTTTTATGTTAATTTGCACAAATTAAAATTAAATTAATGAAAATTAAATACCCTAAGTTACTCAGCAATCTATTAGTATTCCTATTTATTGGATTACTTTCCAATTCAATTGCACAACCCACAACCGTTACCTTTAATTACACTGGTGCAGTTCAAACATGGACTGTTCCCAATTGTGTAACACAAATAACAGTCAACCTCAAAGGAGGAAAAGGCGGCGGAACCAATGGAGGAAACGGAGGTCAAGTTACAGGATTAATGACAGTAACACCCGGTCAAGTATTACAAATAAATGTCGGCGGCTTAGGCGCTACACCAGCAGGTGGATGGAATGGTGGTGGAAATAGCTGGCCAGGAATTGCTCCCTACAACACCGGTGGTGGTGGTGGTGGCGCATCAGATATTCGAGTAGCACCTTATGCTTTAGCCAATAGATTTGCTGTAGCAGCAGGTGGTGGCGGAAGAAATGGAGGTACTGCAACCTATACAGCAGCTGGAGGCGCAGGAGGAGGTTCTTTCGGTGCCAATGGTGCAGGATCAATATTTACAGGCACTGGCGGTGGTGGTGGCTTACAAACCATGGGCGGTGCAGCTGGACCACCTTGGGGAGCTGGTCAACCAGGAGTTGCTGGTTCTTTAGGACTTGGTGGTAATGGAGGCAACAATCCAGCTAACGGAGCTTCAGGCGGCGGAGGCGGCGGCGGATTTTATGGCGGCGGCGGTGGCGGTGGAGACAATTGTTGCACAGGAGCCAACGGTGGAGGTGCTGGAGGTGGCGGATCAAGCTTAATGCCTGCCGGTGGAACTTCTGTTGCAAATGTGAACACAGCAGCGGGGGTTGTTACTATAACCTATTCAGGTGGTGGAAATGCCATTCTTGCAACCAATACCGGACCTTATTGTGTAGGTGATAATATTCAACTGAACGCAACAACTGGTGCTACTTATTCATGGGCAGGACCAAATAATTTTGCTTCTACTTTGCAAAATCCAACAATCCCATCTGCAACTGCTGCTATGGGCGGAGTTTATACCTTGACATTTGCTACACCACAATGTACTTCAACAACTACTACAACAGTAATTGTGAATACACCAACCAATCCAACTTTTAATGCAATACCGCCTATTTGTCAAAATGGTGCTGTACCTGCATTAGCTGCTTCATCAACCAATACGCCTACGATTACAGGAACATGGTCACCGGCAGTTATTTCAAGTGCTGTTGTGGGAACGCAAGGATATATCTTTACTCCT
>CANJQZ010000100.1 GCA_947476515.1 Flavobacteriales bacterium | reverse complement strand
GACTCCAAATAATTAGCAAATTCAGTCACCTTTGAAGCATCAGCTTGTTGGAACAATCCTCCATCAATGGGATTATATTCTATAATATTGATCTTACAAGGAACACATTTAGCGAAATGGGCTAGCTCTCGAGCATCTTCAATAGCGTCATTAAAGTCTTTAAATATGATATATTCGAAGGTTACTCTAGTACCTGTAGCTTCATGAAAATACTGAAGTGCATCCGAAAGTTCTTGAAGATTATTACTATCATTAATCTCCATTATTTTACTTCTCTTGATATCATTGGCTGCGTGCAAGGACAAAGCTAGATTGAATCGCACTTTATCGTCTCCTAATTTTCGAATCATTTTAGCAATTCCAGCGGTAGAGACGGTTATTCTTTTCGGGGACATCCCTAAACCAATTTCAGAAGTAAGCAATTCAATGGATCGAATTACATTAGCGTAATTGAGTAAAGGCTCTCCCATACCCATGTACACGATATTAGATAAAGGTTTTTGATATTTTTCTAAGGCTTGATTTCTAAGGTGAACTACTTGGTCTACCATTTCTCCTGCACTTAAATTTCGCATAAGTTTTAACCTTCCAGTGGCGCAGAAAGTGCAAGACAAACTGCACCCAATTTGTGATGAGATGCAAGCGGTAGTTCTGGATGTTGTAGGAATTAACACTCCTTCAACTATTCTTTTTTCATCGATTTCAAATGCCGACTTAATTGTTTTGTCCTTACTAATTTGTTGATCTTTTACTCGAAGCGCATCAATGTAATAATCTTGGTTCAGATGATCTAATAGATCCTTGCCAAGATTTCGCATTTCATCAAAACTTAAGGCATTTTTTTTCCAGAGCCACTCATAGATTTGCTTGGCACGAAAGGCAGGAAACTTGGCTTCATTTACAGCCAAAGTAATCTGTTCTTGGGACAAATTTCGGATGTTTAATTTATCCTTAATCACAGTCAATGGGAAATTATCTATTAAGCATCACAGGCATCACCAACATCAAGATGTCTTCTTGGTCATTGTCTGGAGTTGCAGGCATTAATAAACCCGCTCTACTTGGTTCACTCATCGCTAATTTTACAACCTCTGTTTCTAAGTTGCTTAGCATTTCAACTAAGAAGCGAGAATTAAAACCAATTTCTAAGTCATCACCATTATAGTTACAAGTTAAGCGTTCGCTTGCTTCATTAGAAAAATCAATATCTTCAGCAAAAAGCGATAATTCAGAACCTGCTAACTTCAATTTAACTTGATGGGTAGTTTTATTAGAGAAAATAGCAACGCGTTTTAAAGAGCTTAAAAATTGCATTCTATCAATCGTCAACACATTTGGATTTTCTTTTGGAATCACTGCCTCATAATTAGGGTATTTCCCATCAATTAAGCGACACACCAAAGTAATATCATTAAAAGTAAAAAGAGCATTAGACTCATTGTACTCTAATTTTACTGATTCGTCTCCTCTAATATTTGATTTAATTAGATTCAAAGGTTTTTTTGGAAGTATAAAGGCAGAACTGCCTTTGGTGGTAATATCAGTTCTAGAGTAGCGTACTAATTTATGTGCATCAGTTGCTACGAAAGTTATGTTTTCTGGAGAAAAATGACAATAAACACCGCTCATTACAGGGCGCATCTCATCGTTTCCAGTAGCAAATAAAGTTTTATTAATAGCTTTTGACAATACATCACCGGTCAAATCAATTGACGCAGTATAGGCAACATTGGGTAATTTAGGGAATTCATCACCATTAAAACCAGCCATCTTAGATTTACCATTATCATATACGATCTCAATTGCATAATTAGTTGTATTTACTTTAAAAGTGCAAGGTTGGTCTGGTAAACTCTTTAGAACATCTAAAATTAATTTAGCTGGAATGGCAATTTTACCTGATTCCTCAGAGGTAACATCCATTTTAGTAAGCATGGTAGTCTCAAGGTCAGAAGCGCAGATCGTTAAAACATTACCTTCTATTGAGAATAAAAAATTATCTAATATCGGAAGATTGTTACTTGTACTCAATACACCTGAAATACTCTGAAGATGTTTTAATAAGGTATTACTTGAAGTAATGAAATTCATGGGATAAAAATTTTATATACAAAAATAGTAAATCGTTTGAGAATAAGTCAAGTATATTTTATTTACTTGAACTTGTTGTATTAATTTTCATTGCAGGGAAATAGACATGACCTAGAAGCAGTGGATTAAAGACAAAATATTGGCACTTCACCAATTGCTTATTAGGAAGCAGGCACCAAAAATAATTCATATCCATATTTACCATTTCTCCAAATTCATTTCTTTGTTGTTCCACAGCAGAAATCCTAAAAAATTTCAATACTGTTTTCTTTCCATTGGTTTCTGTAAGCGATAAACTTCCGAAGGCTTTTGATTTTTTAATACTATCGCACTGTTTGTCACTCATGTCATAATTTGGATTCGAAAAGTGAATTTTATTATAAGCTTGCAGATATCGATATATATTGGAAGTGTCTACATATTCCAATTTACTATTTCCTTGCTTCACAATAAAATTTTGATTTTGTCGTGCAATACTAAAACTACGATCTTTAACATCATAGAATTTGACATCAACTTTTTGAATTTCATTAACTTGTAAAGAAAATATATTGGAGCACATCCATTTTCTCGGATCCGCGAAGAAACGAGGTTCAATGATGCCATTTATCCCTTTAATTTTCATCATTACAGGATTCGAACTTTTTCCATCGCTGCTTGATTCCAACAACATGATTTGACCATAATGGTCTTGTGATGCCGGACCTATATACCATGTTTTTAACCATTCTCCATTTACGAAGTAGGAAACTTTTGTATTTTGGGTAGACATTAATTCAGTGAATTTTTTAATGGATTTTTGAGGTAAATACCCTTTGAACTCAACATTTTTTGCTGCATCTAGAATAAAATTAATATTCTCTCTACTGATGCAGTCTCCATTTTCTGCAGTCCACAAACCATTTTTCTTAACCAATTTTATGTTTTTCGAAAAGGCATCTGTAATTTCAATTTGATCTACACTACTGGTATCTGAAATAGAAAAATCAATTAATTCACTATCAGAAACACCCTTTTTATTCAATAGATTGAAAGTGAGTAAGGTTAGCAAGCAAATGCCAAGCACGGCAGATAAAAGTAAAATTATTTTTTTCATATCTGTCAATTAATGATTGTAGAATAACGCCTTTTCCTCATGAAATTCCAAATAAAGGCAAAAAACAAAATAAGTAAAACAGGACCGAATACATTAATAATTTTCAATCTTCCTGACATTACTTTTAATTTTTCTTTGTCAATTAATTTAATATCAATTTGTCTACTTCTAATATCCAGTACAGAATTATCACCCATCATATAATCCATTAGATTTTGAAAGAACTCCTGATTTCCATAAAAATAAGGAATACTTCTTTCGGCTAATATTTTATTAAATTTCAATTCATTAAAAGGATTGGCTCTGTATAGAAATCCAGCTCCTTTTGGGTTGGGAATAGAGTCATAACTATTCGCAATAAAATCACCATTGCCTACCAAAAGAACTTTAGTTTCTTTTAAACTCTTTTCTTTGTAGTTGGAGTTTTTATTCTTGGAGAACTCCTCTACGATCCTGTTTTGGAAATGAGAATTATAATATCCTTCAGAAAGACCTGCCAAGCATAATTTGTTGATATTATCTGTGGGATTGTCTACTAATTCAGGTTTTTTTCCATAGCTCATCGGCATTTCAAGACTTACCAGTGGGGCAAGGCCTGTTTTATTAGAATTGCTAGAAGAAGTAAGTATTGGCACAAATCGGGCTTTGGCTTGCTTTACGAATTGAATTTCATTGGCATATTCCAAAGATACAGGTTCAATGTTTCTTGATATTGGGTGAGAAGTAGGGGTGGCCATTACATGAAAAAACCAGGGCAATAAGGTTTGTTCAGCATAAGGGACAATTTTTGGAGCACATTGAACATCCACCACAAGGTTTTCATTCAATTTCAATCCATAATCAAAAAGCATATTTTCAAGTCGTAGATTTTTTCTAATCGAATGCGTTACTCCTCTGTTCATCAAGGTATCGTCTTCAATATGCAATGCATTCATGAAACACATTAACTTACCACCATTCATCACAAATTGATCAATTATGTATAAGTCTTTGTCTGAAAAAGGATATTGAGGATCTGCTATAACCAAACCATCTATATCAGACAATGCTGCAATGGAATCATTCAATGACACTTCTGACAATGAATAATAGGGAGCGATTAATCCGCGTGCACGAAGTGTCTGATTTGAATTTAATTCACCATGACCTTGTAAAAAGGCAATTCTAGGTTTTTCTAATTGTGTAATCTTCCGCATAGCAGAGACTAAATTATATTCCAGATTATTGACCGCATTTTCTAAGATTTCAGAAATATTAGAAAGATCGTATGGTTTTCCGGGTTGCGTACCTGGCAAAAATTGAATTACACTTTCCTTAATGATTCCATTTTGAGAATAGGAGATTTGTGCCCCTGGCCACAACATCAATGGCGTTTGGTCACCATCTTTCATATACACGATATCCATAGGAAGGATGCCTTGACCTCTAGCATATAAATCTGAAAAGAGCGCTTTTTGGTCAGAATCAGATCCGTTTTTAGGATTTACAAAAACATACTCTATGCGATCACCAGCGAGCGACTTAAAGATTTTTAATTTATCTTCTAATGCATTTCTAAAATGTTGTATTTCCGCTGGCAGGTTTCCTTCTAAATAAATTTTTATACTGATTCTATTCTCAAATTTAGTTTTATCCGCTAAAAATGATTTTGTCCCATTGGAAAGTGAATAACGCTGATCTTCAGTCATGTCAAGACGATAGTAAACCAAAGAAGCAATGATATTTACTAATACAAGGGCAACGGTCGCTAATAAAAGGAAACTCCAATTAAAAATTCCTTTAAAAGAGAATAAACGCTTCATCATGTTTATCTTTTTAATGTTTTAATAACGGTCAATGCTCCATAAAGAAATAGAACAATCACTGAAATAAAATAGACAATATCACTCGTGTCAATCACTCCTTTTTTTATGGATTCATAATGAAATGCAATCCCTAAATAGCGCACTATGGTATCCAAATCTCCTATTTGTGCAAATGATCCAAGCAGACCGAGTCCATCATAAATAAACCAGCACATAAACATCGCTAAAATAAAAGATACAATTTGACTGCTGGTAAGTGAGGAAGCAAATATTCCAATAGCTACAAAAACGGAACCTAGCAAAACGAGTCCAATATAGGAGGTAATGGTTGCGCCTAAATCAATTATTCCAACAGGATTCCCAAGATAATACATGGTGAAATAATAAAAAATGGTTGGGATAATAGCAATAATTAATAAGGTTACCCCTGCAAAATATTTAGCTAAAAGGATACCTAGATCTGATATTGGTCTTGTGAAAAGCAGTTCAATGGTCCCCGTTCTTCGCTCTTCTGCAATTGAACGCATGGTTATTGCAGGAATTAAGATCAAGAAAATTACAGGGGAAAGATTGAAAAAAGGAATAAGGTCAGCTTCTGTTCCTTCCAATAAATTGGTATTGTAAGAAAGCACCCAATGAAATAAGCCTGAAGCTATCAAATAGATAAGAATAAATACATATCCGATTACTGAACTTAAAAAACTCCGAACTTCTTTTATATAAAGCGCTTTCATGAATTAATTTTTGAATTTCAAAATTAGAATTTTTAAGCACATCTCTAACATTTAGTTTTAAGCTATTTATTGTTTATTTCGAGTTTGTTAAATTTATGAGTGTTTTCATGAAATTTTAGACAAAAAAAAAGTCCCGATAAATCGAGACTTCAATAACTGGGATGAAAGTGATTATGCTTTTTTTACATTAATTGCATTCAAACCTCTTCGTCCTTCTTCAAGTTCGAATTCAACTTGGTCATTTTCTTTAACCTTGTCAATTAATCCTGTTACATGAACAAAATACTCTTTGCTCGTTTCGTCGTCTACGATAAAACCAAAACCTTTGGTTTCATTGAAGAATTTTACTGTTCCTTTACTCATTCTAAATAATATTATATTTCTGTAAAGGTAACCTTATTTTGCAAATTATCAAATAATTGATTGATTTTATTGAAAATCACTTATATATGACTCAAAATTAACCTTACAAGTCCAAGCTTCAGCCCGTTGATTAAACCCAACTTTGAGCCTTGGCCAAATGCTTTTGAATAGATCAGAATTACGATATGTTTCTAGCGCTTCTTCTGATTCCCATTGACTATAAGTAAAAAAAATACAGGGTGAATTTAAGTCATTTAACAGTTTCATTCCTTTACATCCAGGGAATTGCACCACAGCTTCCTTCGTTTGATCGAAGAAGCTTAAAAAATCGGCCACTTCGGAGTCCTTAAAGTTTAATTTTACAATTCTTGTTATCATATTGGTGCTAAATAGAATCAAAATCAAGTCGAGAACCCGCAGGAAAGAAGTTGACGCGCACGCTATCACCTTTTTTGACGCCAAACAGTCTATCTGCTCCACCATTACCTCTATTGGCACCTCTGTTTATTGCAATTTCTAATAAATTATTATCATTGAAAATTGCTACTGGGTCCCCAAAAGAAACTTCATTGTAGGTCTTTGATATTTTATCAATTACATAAGAATTCCCATAGTAAAGTATCTTGAAACTCACATTTTCATACTTATCAAATTCTTGTTTGCTGATATTGGTAATTAAATTTCCGTAGGTGTCCACATGAATAACAGTTCCCTGAACTGAATTCAATTCTGTAACTGCTTGTTGAGAGAATGCTGTTTTATAAGTGGTAATAGGATCGCAAAAGTCACTTAATTTTTCATTGTTTATTATTTTAATAGCCAATGGAATAAGACAATTTTTGGTGGGAAAGGACATCATTTCTGGATGTGATTCTATGGCTGTAAATCGATAAAATTCATCTGGAAATAATTCTCCAAGGAAGGCACCGAAAAATCCATTATCTATTCCGATAAAATAGTGCCCTTGAAATTTC
>CANJQZ010000099.1 GCA_947476515.1 Flavobacteriales bacterium | reverse complement strand
TCTTGTACCGTATTCAGAACATTATCTTCTGATTTTAGACTGTAATGCTGATCCAAGCTATTGCTGACATTTTTACGAACCTCAATCTTTTTAAATTCATTTTTGCACATATTACAAGCAATCGTAAACAACCAAGTTTTAAAAGATCTATTGGCATCAAAAGCAGTTGGATTGACAATTAATTTCGCAAACAGATCATGGACCATATCTTGCGCTTTTTCTTTATCCTGCCACAACATTTTATTAAAATAACCAAACAAAACCCCAGAATAACGCATATATATTTCGTCAAAAGCACGCTTTTCTCCTAGTGACAGTTGCACCATCAAGTCCTCATCGGAAAGGGAGTCAAATCGTTTTTTAACGATAATCATATTAGTTTTTCTTATTAATGATAGCAGATTTACCCGATTTTAAACCAATTTCTCGAATAAATAATTCAGTATTTACTTTTGCATATTTGACGATATTTAAATCGAACGCTCGAGCGTATTCAGATTCCAAATAGAATAGCATAGGCAGATAATTACTTGATAAATTATTGCTCAATGGACTTTTAAATTTTGTAATATTCTTTTTATTCATTGTAAGCCATAAATCTTCTTGCTTTTGAATAGATGGTAATTCTCTTGATGATTGAACTTCAAAAATCAAACCAAAAGGAACCAAGTTGGATTGCAGCGGGATAAAATATGGTGATGGAATCGTAAGGGATAATGCTAATTTTTTATTCTGGTTTATAGCACAAAACGCTTCTAAAAAAGCAACATTAACCTCCCTTTGTCCCGGAATAGCATACCCCAATTTAGTTAAGGCATTACGATAATGCTGACTCTGTAAGAAATCAAGTGAAATGACAGGGATTTGGTTGCTGTTCTTATTTACGATTTGTTCATACAAGACGCAATAGGTATCTAAGAAACCATAAGTAATCAGCGTATTACAATCAGCACTTGACAATAAAACATCTGCAGCATAACTCAAGCCTTCTTCACTTATTTGTTCCTCATCTTTTAACTTTAATAAGTATTTTTTAGCGTCCGTAGTGTCGCCAATAATTATTGAATTTGCCATTGATTGGATCAATACATCGCTATTATTAGGTGATAACTCAAGTGCTTTTTGAAGAAAAGGAGCGCGATCTACATCGTAATTTCCTGCCATGTAATAAAACAAATTATACTCAAATTCGGCGGTTGAATCTGCTTGAAGTTCAACAACCTTTTTATCTAATTCTTCTTGTATAGCAGGCTCGATAGTGCGGTACTCAGGTTGAGAAGAAGCTGATTTTTTAAGTTGGGTGAAGGACTTACTTACTACTAGTTTCTTAGAAAATGAAGCGCTTTCAGTTTTTTCTCTTTCCCGATTTGTTTTTGACTTAACACTTTTTTCTCCGAGCTCCTCCTTCTGATAGACCATACTATCCAATACCATCGTTGAATTTTTTTCCTCTTGAATTTGATTGGTGTTGAATTGAAAATTCAAACTATTATTTTGCGCAGGTGGTTGCGCTTGCGCCATCAGGCAAATTAAGAAGCTGAAGAAAAGAAGAAAGTACTTCATAACAGTCATTTTATTCTATATACATCCATCGAAACAAATGGTTCATTTAAGACAGATTCTGAAAAGTAATATATAAAATCTAATAGTTTTCAATTTTATTTATTTTTATTACTGAGTTCTTGAATAAAAGTAATTTGACTAATAATACTTAGTTTTGAGCGTTGAACATGAGCATGAAAAAAAAATATTCCATTTTTCTATTATTAACTGCACTATTATTTCTTACAGGGATAAATTCCAGTTGCTCCAAAATCAAAGGAAATTCTAAAGGGCATCTCAATTTCTCGATTGACACTTTGGTTTTTGACACTGTATTTACCACAATTGGATCCACTACTCAACAATTTAAAATCTATAATAACGAAAACAAGCCTGTTCAAATTGATGAGATAGAGTTAATGGGAGGCGCCAATTCGCCCTTTAGTATTAACATAGATGGCGAAGCAAAGGATTATGTAAAAAATATAACCCTAAGGGCAAATGACAGTTTGTTCGCATTTGTTGAAGTCAATTTGAATATAAACAGTCAAATACTTCCTTTGATCATTGAGGATTCCATTAGATTTCGCACCAATGGAGTTGATCAATATGTAAAACTCACCGTTTGGGGACAAGACGCTTACTTTCATTACAAAGATTTAAATGAGGGGACTTGGCCCAGCGACAAACCACATGTTATTTATGGTTATGCAGGGGTAGATTCATCCAAAACTTTAAACATCCAAGCAGGAACAAAAGTATATTTGCATAAAAACGCATTACTCTACATCTACAAATCAACCTTAAATATCAATGGTACTTTAGGAAATGAAGTGGTATTTCAAGGAGATCGATTAGAAGCAATGTATCAAGAAGTTGAAGGACAGTATTATGGAATCTATTTCCATCAAGCCAAAGCATCAACCATTGACTATGCCATAATTAAAAATGGTACAAGTGGAGTGCATCTTTTTGGAAATGACGCTGGCAATCCAGCATATACACTAACGATGACCAACACAAGGATTTACAATCCATCACGGTATGGAGTTTTTATTTATTCAGGCGCTAAAGTAAAAGCAGAAAATTGTCTTATTTCAAGATGTGGAACCCATGCTTTATTGGTGTTAGAAGGTGGAGATTTTAATTTCAATCACTGCAATTTGGTAGGTTATGGGAATTCACAATCCCCTGCAGTTGGAATAAGTAATTTTTACAATGATTACACAACAGGAACGACCAATGTTGGATCAATTAACGAGGGTAAATTTTATAATTGCGTAATTGCTGGTAACCTAGGGACAGAAATAGCCATAGATACTATACAAATGAATGGAGTTACTCTAAATTTTGATTTTAGATCCTGTTTAATCCGTTCAGAAACGATATATAATGAGCCATTCTATCAAAACATCATTTGGAATGTCAATCCATTATTTGAAAACACCGCTCAGGGAGATTTCATATTTCAAGTTACTTCACCATTAAACGGAGCAGGATTTGCAAGCTCTGTATTGAATGATATCTTTGGTAACCCAAGAAATAATCCTCCTGACATTGGAGCTGTAGAACTGTAAACAAAAAAAGCGTCCTAATGAGACGCTTTTTTTGTTTAATATGTAATGAAATTAAGCAGTAGCAATCATATTGTCAAGAACCTCCATAACACCTTTTACAGCTTCTGCAGATTCATTTAATAAAGTTTTTTCTGCTTCATTAAGATCTAACTCAATGATTCTTTCGATTCCTTTTTTACCTAAAACAACAGGAACACCTAAATAGATATTATTTAAGCCATATTCACCTTGCAACCATGCGCATACAGGGAAAATTCTTTTTTGATCGCGCACTATTGCTTCCACCATTTGTGCAGCAGCAGCTCCTGGAGCATACCATGCAGAAGTTCCTAATAATTTTACTATTTCTCCACCACCAAACTTGGTCCTTTCGATGATTTCGTTTAATTTTTCTTCAGAAATTAATTCAGTAACTGGAATTCCAGCAACAGTTGTATATCTAGGAAGAGGAACCATAGTATCGCCATGACCACCCATCAATACTGCTTGAATATCTTTTGGAGAAACATTTAATTCTGTTGCTAAGAAGGCACGGTATCTGGCTGTATCTAAAACACCTGCCATTCCAAAAACTTTATTTGGATCAGTTTTAGCGTTCAAAAATGCACAGTAAGTCATAACATCCAAAGGATTAGAAACAACAATAATAATGGCATCAGGAGAATATTTAATAATATTTTCAGTAACTATCTTAACAATTCCAGCATTGGTAGCGATTAAATCGTCTCTAGACATACCGGGTTTTCTTGGTAAACCAGAAGTAATCACCACAACATCAGAGTCTTTTGTTTTTTCATAATCACTTGTAGAACCGATTACTCGTGAATCATACAAATTAATAGGCGCTGTTTGCCATATATCAAGTGCCTTACCTTCAGCAAAACCCTCCTTTATGTCTAATAGGACGATTTCATTGGCGATTTCGCGACTTGCAAGGACATCTGCGCATGTTGCTCCAACATTACCTGCTCCTACTACTGTAACTTTCATATGAAAAAATTTATTATTGTTATTTTACGCTACAAAATTAATACAAATGATTAAATTTTCTTTAATTTGATGAACTTTTTAAGTAATATAAACTAAAGAGGCAACCCTAAATTTAATTAAGCGTTTTCAAAATATAAAAACTTGGAGAAGATTGACCCAATAAAGCATATTGTAGCAGGATGTTTGAGAAACGAAAGACGCGCTCAGGAGGAATTCTTCAAAATGTATTATGGGAAAATGTTATCTGTTTGTATGCGCTACATAAAAGATCGTGATAGCGCGCAAGAAGTACTCCAAGATGCTTTTATAAAGGTCTTTGAAAAATTGGAATTATTTGATTTCCGCGGCTCAATTGAGGGCTGGTTGCGGCGTATTGTATCTAATACTGCAATTGATGCCATTAGAAAAGCCAAAAGAAACCCTTTTCTAAGTGGTGACGATAACGATTTTAAGCAAGTAGCAGAGAACGAAATGGAAAAACAAGAAGACTTAGCCTTTATGCAAATAAAAGCAGAAGTCGCCATGGAAGCCATTCAATCTTTGTCACCCGCCTACCGCACTGTCTTCAATATGTATGTTTTTGAGGAATATACACATAAAGAAATTGCCGAGATTCTTGGCATTAATGAAGGAACATCAAAATCCAATTTGTCTAAGGCAAAATTGAATTTGCAAAAAAAATTGAATTTAAAATTTGAAAAGATCCAATAATGATGGACGATAAAATAAACGAAATATTTAAATCAGCACTTGAAGGGCATGAAATGCCTTACAATGCAAACGCCTGGAAAGCATTTGAAAGTAATCTAGACGGAAAACAAGTGCCCAAAAAATCAAATCTTTGGAAATGGTTAACCGGTACTGCTGCTCTTGTTGCCATTATCGGCGTTTTCTTAGCAATTGAACCTTCCAAACAAGTAAAATCTGGCGAGAAAAATACACTTGAATTACTTTCAAATAAAAAGAAAACTGAAATTATTTCAACTGAAGTAAAAGCTAGTCAAATTAAGGAACAACTGGCTAAAAAAGAAATAAAAACCAAAACTCTCTTAAACTTATTACAAGAAGAAATTCCAACAATTGCCTCAGTAATTATTAATTTAAATGACGAAGGACCACTAAAATCAAACATAATTAACAATGATACAGAAATTAATACTTCCGATAATGACTATAATCTAGTTGACCAGCAAGTATTCTATCCGGAAATAGAAATTAATTGTGTGAATGAAGAACAGTGGATAGAAAATAAAAATTCTTTTAACCTTTTGTTGCAAACTCCAGCGGGTGAAGAAATAGTTTTAGTCGCTAATCAAAAAACATTAATTACTGCTAAAACTAAAGGGACCTATAAAATTGGCTGGTATATTGAACCGAATAATTTTAATGCCTACAAAAGCAAATTCATCAATGATGTTCCTACTCTAGATGTTTTGACAGAAGAATTGAACTATGATAATGGATTACCAACTTTACCTGTGAAATTCAGAACTAATGAAGATGAGGTTGTAACCCAATATGACAATCGTTCTATCACCTCTAATTCAAGTGAACAAAATATCTACTTATTTGAAAAAGGGGATATTCAAATTCGTTTTACCGCAAGCAATATTAATTCTTGCAAAACAACTGTAGTTAAAGAAATAAGTGTAAACGAAAATTATAATCTATTAGCAGTAAATGCTTTTGATCCTTATTCAAGTGATAATAGGAAAAATAGTTTCATGCCATTTGCACTTACCAAAAGAACAAGTCCATTCGTACTTGTTATTATTGATCCAGCAGATGGAGGTGTTGTATTTCAATCTAATGACGCAAATAACTCATGGGATGGTAACGACAAAAGGAACGGTAAAATGGTGGCTCAGAATAAAGCATTCATTTGGAAAGTAAGTTTACAGAATCCAGAGAAAAAAGAAAAATCAGATTATAAAGGAACAATAATTCGTTTATAAATAGATGTGCTAAGATATGTTAAGTAAGGATTATTCTCAGGGATAATCCTTATTTTTGTTTTAAGCGTTTCTATGAAAAAAATTCTACTCGTCAATAGACTTCTAAATCCTAAGGGAAATGAAATATTTATGCACTTAAAAAATTATGTTGCATGAGTATAATTCATTTACTACCAGACCATATTGCCAATCAAATTGCAGCTGGAGAAGTTGTGCAGCGTCCCGCTTCTGTAGTAAAGGAGTTGATGGAAAATGCTGTAGATGCAGGTGCTCAAAACATTAAAGTAATCATCAAGGATGCTGGCCGGACCTCTATTCAAATAATTGATGATGGTAAAGGGATGCTTCCAACAGATGCTGTAAAGTGTTTTGAAAGACATGCTACAAGTAAAATAACGGTGGCAGATGATTTGTTTAGTTTGAAAACAAAAGGATTTCGAGGAGAAGCATTGGCCTCCATTTCAGCTGTTGCACATGTTGTATTAAAAACGAGACAAGAAGAAGTTGAATTAGGATTTTCAGTTGAAATCGAAGGGAGTAAAATTAGCAAACAAGAGGAAACAGTTTGTGCTAAAGGGACTTCCTTTGAAATAAGAAATTTATTTTACAACATCCCAGCCAGAAGAAATTTCCTAAAATCTGATTATGTTGAATTTGGTCACCTACAAGAAGAATTTATTCGAGTAGCATTGGCACATCCTGAATGCAAATTCATACTTATTCACAACGACCAAGAATTATTACATCTCAATTCTGGTGTTCTTAGAAAGCGAATTGTTGATATTTTGGGGAAGTCGAGCAATGAGCATATTGTACCTATTGAAGAAGCAACAGACATCATTAAAATCGAGGGCTATGTTGGAAAGCCAGAATTTGCGAGAAAATCAAGAGGAGAGCAATACCTTTTTGTAAATAACCGATTTTTTAAAGACGCCTATTTCAATCATGCGGTCACTAAAGCATTTGAAGGATTAGTTCCAGAAAAATCATTTCCATCGTATTT